>NZ_LT993738.1:300000-600000 GCF_900239945.1 Chlamydia serpentis
TTTTCAAAACTACAGGATGATGATATGTCATCATTAATATAGACCGAGACAAAGATAGATAACCCTCACTCGGTTCACTCTGGTAGGCTAATAGCTCTATTTCAGAGATAAGAAAATCAACCACGTCCTCAGAACAATAGAACTCGCCCTGCAAGCCTAATTTATTTACAACTCTTTTAGAGGAAATAAAAGGTAGTGGTGATCTAATCATACACCGTCTTTAATTATCGTAATTGAATTATCTTGAAATTTGTATTAAGAAGTTTTTTTACTTCTCAACAAAAATCTGTTTTTTTAAAGAACTTCGAGAAATTTTACTCAATTTTTGCAAAAATAAGAATATCTATTCTTATTGAAAAGCATACCATCTTTTGACAACTTCAAAACTGAGGCCATTCTACCGTATTTCATTTTTTCAATTAAAAAGATTTTTACCTGTTTAAAAAAGGCTTTTTACCTAGTTTAAGAAAAAGTCTACCACACGAAAAGATCATTTCCCATAAATAAAACACAAAATTAGCTCAACCATCATCTAATCTAAAATAATAAATTCTATTTAGAGCTCACAAAAAATTAATAGATTTATGGCAGATTTTATTATTTTTGAAAATAAAACCTTAAGATTCGCTATTGCATGACAAATTAGGAATTACGCCTACATCAGGGTATCTAAAAACTCTTTTAGAAGTTCGCCTCTCAGGAATCTGGAATGAAGTATGAGCCCCAAAAACAATGTCTCCTTTCTCAAAAAAAAAGATAGCTATTGGCTGACAACAAACCAATAAATAAAAACCTTGTTGTCCTAAACCTTGACGGTCGCCTCCCCCTTCAAATCGAAATAAAGAGTGCATGCCTTGCATAGATATAGATCGAGAAAGAATAATGTCATCATTCCAATCCCTTTCTATATTACCCATCATGACACGCCCTGCAAGAGGATCTAGAAAGCCATAAAAAGCTCCTATCACAGTAGCAACTGCATAAAAAGGAGCTTTCAAAAAAGCAACAAGAGACCGAGACATCTCTCGGACAATGTCACGACAAATAAATTTGTTCTCTTTAGAAAGATGCTTACAACAAAAATACTCGTAAATCATCCGAAAAATAATATAGAAGGGAACTACTAAAAAACGTATTAAATTATAAACCATCCTAAACAAAGCTACGAAGGGGATTGCAGCAGGAATCGCCAATCCAAGTGGTATGCGATTTTCGAGCGGAGGATATATATAAACAGGAGCTATTCCCGAACCCTGCTCACTAAGCGTTGACATATCTAAATATGTCATTAGATTGATATGCGTTTGATCCGAGCTTTTCGATATTGATCCACATGTGATAGGAACCCAATAACGTCTACTAAACAGTGAAATACGAGTTCCCGAAAATACATCTATTTTCTTCCCTAAACGATGAAGAACATACATACCACCAGTAAGTAAAATCATTGGAACAAGAAGTGCCGCGGCAATCAAAGGCCACCCTATCGTTAGAAGCCCCCCTTGTACAGACACTACCATTATACTAAATCCAACTAAAACTACCAATACTGCAAGGACAATCAAAGTTAATCTTATAGAAAGATTGACACTGTACTTGTTTACTTTACAAATCGGTGATGACAAAGCACCGGGTGTACATGCTCGATTAGATAAAGAATGATAATTGGCAACCCATTGTTGTCTTAGAGAACAGCTTTCAAGACTAATTGGGTTTAGTTTTGCATTCGCAGCCGGAAGATTAAAACAAGACATAGTTACATTTTAAAAAATCTTTTGCATTTAAACCAAAAGAAAAAAAAATCGTGGATTGTTATACTTGCCTATCCATCAAATTTTTACTCGATTTATGAAAAAACAACGCTCTTATTATACCAAAAATAATCTTTTGCTAATTCTTTCTATATTCGTCGGACTTGGTTTAGGAAACTTACAACTGCCCTGGATTTTTCGTTCTGCTGAGTGCATAGCCAACACTTTTTTGAAGTTCCTACGTTTACTCAGCATCCCCTTAGTATTCTGTGCTCTTGGTTCAACGATTACTTCTATACAAAACTTCAGCACCATGATAACTCTTGGGAAAAGAATTTTGTATTATACACTACTGACTACATTAATCGCTGCTTCTATCGGACTTGGTCTTTTCTTTTTAATCCGTCCCCATATAATCTCACAAGAGACTCTATCTTCAAGTACGCATTGTAATCCTTTAGGATATTTAGATGTTCTGGCTGATACGATTCCAGAAAATATTTTGAAGCCCTTTATTACAGGAAATGTAATCTCAACTGCCTGTTTAGCATGCCTATTAGCAACTGCAAGCCTATTCCTGAAAGAAAAAGAAAAAATCTTTGTTCAACAATTTTTTAATTCATTTTTTTCTATCTTTCTAAATCTTGCTAGAGGTGGCCTAAAACTTCTCCCTATAGCTATGCTTGGGTTCTCCGTTTTACTGTTTAAAGAGTTTAAGGATCAAGGAAACCTGCCTATTTTTAGTAAATATCTACTTTGTGTAGTGGGGGCGAACCTTGCACAAGGTTTTATCGTTCTCCCTGTACTACTTAAAATAAATCAAGTTTCCCCTTTAAAAACAGCGAAAGCAATGTCTCCTGCACTGGTTACAGCATTCTTTTCAAAATCATCGGCAGCAACTTTACCTCTGACTATGGAGCTTGCGGAAGATGAATTGAAAATAAATACGAGTCTTTCTCGATTTAGTTTTCCCTTATGTTCAGTAATTAATATGAATGGGTGCGCAGCTTTTATTTTAATTACCGTATTTTTTGTTGCCACTTCAAATGGAATGGTCATCTCACCATTGATGTCTTTAGGATGGATTTGTATTGCTACACTTGCAGCTATAGGGAATGCAGGTGTTCCCATGGGATGTTACTTCCTTACTCTCTCCCTCCTTACATCTATGAATGTTCCTTTATCTATATTGGGTCTTATTTTACCCTTTTATACTGTCTTAGACATGATAGAAACTTCTCTAAATGTCTGGTCTGATTGTTGCGTAGTCAGTTTAGCAAACAAACAACTCTCAAAAACACTTTCACCATAGGAGTAGTTAGAGCATGAATAAAAAACACGCCAGTTTTTCCTCTCGATTAGGATTTATATTTTCTATGATAGGAATTGCCGTTGGAGCAGGGAATATTTGGCGTTTCCCAAGAGTTGCTGCCCAAAACGGAGATGGTGCATTTCTTATTCTTTGGTTAGGTTTTTTATTTTTATGGTCAATCCCTCTGATTATTATCGAACTTTCTATCGGAAAACTAACCCAAAATGCCCCTATAGGAGCTTTAATTAAAACCGCTGGGAAAAAGTTTGCTTGGGCAGGGGGATTCATTACTCTCGTTACCACGTGTATACTTGCCTACTACTCCACAATTGTAGGTTGGGGGTTAAGTTACTTTTATTATGCAATTTCAGGAAAAATTCACGTAGGGAATGACTTTGCTCAGTTGTGGTCATCACACTATCAAAGTTCTATTCCCCTATGGGCGCACCTTATTTCTTTAGGTTTAGCCTATCTTGTAATTCGTAAAGGAATTGTTCACGGTATTGAAAAATGCAATAAAATCCTTATTCCTGCGTTCTTTCTATGCACTATTACTCTGCTTTTGCGAGGAGTCACTCTTCCAGGAGCCTTTCAAGGAATCAAACAACTCTTTACTTGTGACAAAAGTTCTTTTGCTAATTATAAAGTATGGATAGAAGCTCTCACTCAAAACGCTTGGGACACAGGTGCAGGATGGGGGCTGTTACTGGTTTATGCAGGGTTTGCCTCAAAGAAAACTGGCGTCGTCGCTAATGGGGCGCTAACCGCTGTATGTAATAATCTAGTTTCTTTAATGATGGGAATTATTATTTTTTCAACATGTGCTTCCCTTGATATTTTAGGAACAGCACAATTACAAGATGGAATAGGAGCTTCAAGTATAGGTGTCACCTTTATTTACCTGCCCGAGTTGTTCACTCGTCTTCCTGGAGGAGATTACTTAACAATACTATTCAGCTCTATTTTCTTCCTTGCATTTTCAATGGCTGCTCTTTCTTCCATGATTTCTATGCTCTTTCTTCTTTCACAAACATTATCAGAATTTGGATTAAAGCCCTATATTTCGGAGACCTTAGCAACAACTATAGCTTTTGTCCTAGGTATTCCCTCAGCATTCAGTCTAAAATTTTTTATGAACCAAGATACGGTTTGGGGAATTGCACTCATTGTAAATGGTCTGATCTTCATTTATGCTGCCGCAACCTATGGACTCCCTAAACTACGAAAGGAAGTTATTAATGCAGTTCCTGGGGATCTAATCCTAAATCGAGCTTTTGATTACACAGTAAAATATTTACTTCCAATCGAGGGAGTTCTTCTTTTAGGATGGTATTTTTACGAAGGACTCTTTCCTAAAGATGGTCAGTGGTGGAACCCTTTTTCTCTTTATAGTCTAGGAAGTTTGGTATTGCAATGGTTTTTGGCGTTTATCATTTTATGGAAATTTAATAAAAAACTATATTTAAGGTTTTTCTACTACAACCATGATAGGACGTCCTAACCTCCTTTAGAAATAAAAATTATTTAAATATTGAAAATAACACACATCCTAACCTAACATACCTTGCATAAATTTGTTTTTCTTGAGGGAAATATATGTCCACACCTAACATCTATCAGCTATCAGAACAAGTGGCCCTAATCAATAACGATGTAGGAATACTAAGGACAATGCTACAAGAACAAGAAACATTGAATGAATCTACAAAACAAGCTCTTGATCTTTCAAATACACTAGCTGCTCACCTATTAGCGAGGGGGGGAGGCGGATTAAACCCAGAGGAATTAGATAAAATCAAGTTAGCGGCTGGAATAGTTTTATCTAAAGCAGATGCAGAGAAAAAGTCCGGTACTTCTTTTCCAATTTCTGCTAAATCACCCTGCATCTTCAAAAAAATATTGGCAACCGTACTTACAGTAATTGCTATAATTGCAATTGCAATCCTTATAGCCTGCATCATTGCTGTTTGCGGAGGATTCCCTGCATTAATAACACTATTGAATCTATATACTATAGGTGCTTGTATGGCTTTACCAATTATAGGATCTGTAGCAACTGCTACTATTTGCTTGAGCTTATTTGGAGCTAGATCTTTACTTCAACCAACTTTGATTACCTGTGGAAAACAATAGCAACTTAAAAACTCAAAAAGACTAGTGATTTTTATGACAATGACCTCCTCTACAGCCCTTCTTTCTCCAGAAAACTGTTCTGCTTTCCCCCTAGAAGGGTTGGGAGAAGAATCTTCTTCCGCATTGCACGCACAAATGTTGGATTTGTCTAGTCGAGTTCAAGTATTGCAGGACTGCGTCAATCAACACCGCATTCCAACAACAGCTCCAATTTCAGCCACTATCCCTCTTACAATTGTAGCGGGTGCTCCTGGAGGTAGTGGAGTACATATTCCTACATCACAAGCTTCAAGAACTGAGTCAACAGCCGTACTCCCTAGCGAAATAGCGCAATTAGGAACCGAAGTGGCCTCTATAAGAACCGAAATAGCATTGATACGAATTACTCTACAACAAAGTAGAAGAGGAATGGGTATGGGTGCTATGGTTATGACAGCATTGTTACTAACAATTTCCTTACTTGCTATCGCTATCATTATATTAGCTGCCCTTGGATTTACTGGAATACTTCCACCAGTAGCTGCGTTGCTACAAGGTACGACAAATCTAGTTTGGGCTATGGTCAGCGGTTCTATTGTTTTCTTTATTTCAATAATTGGGGCTCTAGCAGTAATTCTAACAAGCAGGAATACAACTATTCGTGCAACTTAAAACAAGAAATTGAACTAGGATAGATAATAGTAGTTTGCCTCATACCTCCCTTGCAATTAATTACTTTATTCTTATAAAATGATTCTTTTTTGCTTGGTAGGTATGGATTATGCAGAGAGTTTTGCGCCTGCTGTTTAACCTACATTATGGAGAAGAAAAAAGGGCTCTTCTTTTTTTTCTTTTAGGATTGGTCTGGGGAATTGGTTGCTATGGCACCCTATCTCTTGCTGAAGGTTTGTTTATTGAAAGATTGGGATCTATGCAGTTGCCCAAAGTTTATTTAGGCTCCTCATTGATTCTTTGTATCTTTTCTTCATTGATTCTTTATAATTTATTTAAAAAACATATCTCCGCAACAGCCTTATTTCTTATCCCTGTTTCCTTATCTATTTTCTGCAACTTTTACCTCATGCTCTCTTCGATTTTTGCTATTGAACTTCCTCACTCTCCTTTGTTCTTTTACCGTATCTTTATTTGGAGTTTAACTATACTGTCCTATACCAGCTTCTGGGGATTTGTAGATCAATTTTTTAATTTACAAGATGGAAAACGACATTTTTGTATTTTTAATGCTGTTATCTTCTTAGGAGACGCTATTGGCAGTGGGATCGTCGCTAGTTTAGTACATATTATAGGCATACAGGGCATTCTTATTTTATTTACAACCGCCCTTGTGCTTACATTCCCGATAGTATTTTATGTTTCAAAATCTCTAAAAGCTCTTTCTGATGATCATGATCACTTTATAGATACAGGTCACCCGCCCCCGCTATCAAAAGCTTTCAAACTCTGTTTGCATGATAAATATACTTTTTATTTACTCTGTTTTTATTTCCTTATGCAACTCTTGGCTATTGCTACAGAGTTTAATTATTTAAAAATTTTTGAAATCCAATTTGCTTCTAAAGAAGAATTTGAATTAGTTGCCCACATTGGAAAGTGTTCCTTATGGATTTCCTTAGGAAACATGTGCTTTGCTCTTTTTGCTTATAGTAGGATAGTAAAACGTCTCGGAGTGAATAATATCATTTTATTTGCTCCTTTATGCTTCTTAAGCCTCTTCCTATGTTGGACTTTTAAAACAACCCTCAGCATCGCTATCCTTGGTATGGTAGTGCGCGAAGGGGTAACCTATGCTCTTGATGATAATAACCTTCAACTACTGATCTATGGGGTCCCTAATAAAATCCGCAACCAAATCCGCATTGTAGTCGAATCCTTTATCGAGCCTATTGGAATGTTAGTATGGTCCTTAGTCTGTTTCTTTACTTCTCGCCAATATGTTTTTTGCCTGATCATTTCATTAGTAGCCACTGTCTTAGTGTTCCTTGTACGCTCCTACTATGCTCAGGCTATTCTGAAAAATCTATCGGCGCAAGCTTTACAACTTACCCGTTCGATGCAAGATTGGATCAAATCTATGACTGTCAAACAAAAGAGACAAATTGAACTCTTTTTACTTGCTCACCTCAAACATCCTAGCGAACGTCATCAAACTTTTGCTTTTCAACACCTCTTAAATCTAGCAAGCCGCAGTGTACTTCCAAGTCTTTTAGCCCATATGAATAAGCTCAGTCTTCCCAATAAATTAAAGACTATAGACATGCTCAAATCTAGCTTATGGGCTAAAGATTTTCTAACCCTAGAGCTCTTAAAGCGCTGGACAAGCATCTTCCCCCATCCCGCGATTGCATCGGCTATACATCTGTATTTTGCAGAACATGATCTTTTACATGTTACCCATATTGCTGAAGACCTATATGATACAATTGGAGAAAAACTTCTTGCAGCAATTTTAACGGTAAGAAGACAGGAAGCCAGCGGCCCTTACAGAGATCTCTCTGATAAGCGCCTTAAAGAACTACTCTATTCTGATCGTCCTCAAGATATAACTATGGGGTTGACAATACTTAAACTAGAAAAAAATCCTGAAAATTTTCCTATTCTTCTAGATTTCTTAAATACGACTAACGAAGACATCTTGATTGTCACATGTAAAGCCTTATATACTTCTGTTAGAGCCAATCATAAACCCTATTGCCGTAAACTTCTTAAAATATTAAGGCAATGTGCCGATAATAATGAAGCAAGCCATTATCTATTAAAAACGATTCGGGTTGCTTTAGACACTTCATTAATAAAAGACTTATTAATGACAACATCACAACTGAAAAATACCTCTAGAAAATATGCTGAAGCTATAATTGCCGACTTAGATAAGGAAGTAGCTCCAGCATTTCTCCAAGTCCTTACTGATGAAAGCATTCATAATCGCTGTCGTATTCTAGCCGCAAAAGCTCTTTCTAAAATCGATAATTGGTTATTAAAAAAGCATGCTTACAAAATCGTAAAATCTAAAGCAAGTAAGGCATTATTTTATTCTTACCACCGACACTATATTCAAATAAAGTATCCTACATACAATCTTAGCTTACTAGTAAACACTTTGAACTCTAATTATTATGCTGAAGTAAATTTTATTCTTTCACTCTTAGGGATTCTAGGATCTATGGAACATTCTGATATACTTATTCGTGCATTAACTAGTAAAAATCAAAAAATCAAGGCCCAAGCTCTAGAATCTTTAGAAAAAAGCTGTGATAGCCATCTATTCTCTTTATTAGAACCATTCGTTACTCAACCAGGCATATGCTATAGTGAGAAACATTACTTCAAATGCGGAGTAATTCCACTAACTCTTAAAGAACTTCTAAACATGATGGAAAGCTCTCCTTCATCTTTAAATAAATTAACAGCCCAACAACTTAAAGAAGAACTTTCTTACTGTGATCCTGATTTCCAATCCCCCAATACAATCTACAATCAAGAACACGAAAAATTCATTAAAGAAGAAACAGAAACTCTCACCCCCTCCTTCTTATCCACTATCTAGTCGAATGACCTATTTCCATAAAAGAAGGACATAATAAATTTGCAATTAGAAGACATCAATTTCAATTGTTCCCTCTTGCAACTCTTTCATCGTAAGGGTAACATCATCTATCAAGCATATTGATATCTATAGGACTATTAAAATCAAATATTTTAAAAAACATTGATTCTTTTTAAAGCTTCTGGAAGCTCTATAGTAGAATTAATTTAAATTAAACATTTGTATATATTTAGTTTTAACTAAATATATAGTGAGAATAAGGACCCTTTTATGAACTTGATCGATCGTGCCTTCCTATTAAAAAAAACGATTATATTCCAATCTTTAGATATGGATCTTCTACTAACGATTGCTGATAAAACTGAAACGATAATATGCAAGCCTGGAAGCAGTATATTTTCTATAGGACAGCCTGGATTTAGCTTTTATATCATTGTAGAAGGTTACGTTACTATTTCTAAAGAAGAACTAGACCCTCCTTTAAATTTAAAACCTTTAGATTGTTTTGGAGAAGAAAGCCTATTTAATAATAAGCTCAGAGAATATAACGCATCTGCAAATACACAGGTTCGCATTCTGGTTTTAAGTAAAGGACAGATTCTAAATATAGTTGAAGAATGTCCCTCTGTAGCTTTGTCTTTCTTAGAGTTATATGCTAAACAATTAGGGTTTAGACAACCTTAAATATGCGAATCAACTAAACTAAATCGAAAACCCGTGCGACCTATATCAAAAATGTAAGCACCTAAAAAGAAACTACTTTATAGAAAATAAAGAAGTCGGATTTATTTACTATCAAAAGGAAAAGAGCGCGCTACATCTCTAGGAAAGATTACAGCGCACACAGAATATAAGAACCGATTATTCCTCAGACTGACGTTTTTTGATATAAGCAAATACATCACCAACAGTACGAAGCTTTTCAGCATCTTCTTCAGAAATTTCAAAAGCGAATTTTTCTTCTAAAGTCATAATCAACTCTGTCAAATCTAAACTATCAGCATTTAAGTCTTCAATAAAAGAAGAATTTTCATTAACTTCCTTTGGATCTACCCCTAACTGCTCAACAATAATTGCTATTACATCATCTTCTAAACTCATTGCTTATATCCTTTTAATATTTAAACTGTACAATACTTAACTAGTCCCATAGGGAAAAAGAGAATTAGTATCGCAAAAAATCATTTTTTATTCGACAGTTACTTAATTAGTTACCAAAGAGAAGTCTTCAAAAAGCTTTCTCTTATCGTCTTAATAAGTTAATCCTCCATCTACAACTAATGTCTGTGCAGTGATATAACTAGATAGCTGAGAGGCTAAAAATAATGCCGCACGGGCAATATCTTCAGCAGTTCCTGCTCTGCCCATAGGAATCATCTTGAGCCATTCCGATTTTAAATTATCATTCAAAACATTTGTCATATCAGTTTCAATAAAACCAGGAGCAATACAATTCACGCGCACATTTCTTCCAGCTACTTCTTTAGCTAACGACTTTGTGAAAGCAATAATCCCAGCCTTAGCAGCTGCATAGTTTGACTGTCCAGGACTTCCTATCTTAGCAACAACAGAAGCTATATTTATAATAGATCCAGAACGTGCTTTCGTCATATGACGAATAACCGATGAGCATGTGTAGTATAAGGAATCTAAATTAGTATTAATAACGGAATGCCAATCTTTTTCAGACATACGCATAAGTAGATTATCCCTGGTAATCCCCGCGTTATTTACCAAAATATCTAGCTGCTTATGATTTTCTAAAAATTTTTGGACAGACTCCTTAACTTCACTAGAATGACTTACATCTACACGAGCAAAAGAAATTTTTCCAGGCAAGCCCTTCAAACTATCCAAAACAGCCTGACCTCGCTCCTCATTCAATCCCCAAATTTCTACATCAGATCCACTCTCTAGAAAAAGCTTGGCTATGCCAAGTCCAATTCCTCGAGACCCTCCAGTAATTATGGCTTTTTTCCCTGTTAACATTATGTCCATACAAATCATACCTCTGACACAAATTTTTCAATGTTCTCAACAGTACCAAGACTAGATATCCGCTTAGAAATCCCCATCGAGCGATTTAATCCAGACAAGACCCTACCCGGACCTAATTCTAAGAATTCATCCACCTCTGGCTCCATATGATAACAGCTCTGGTACCATAATGTCGGCGAGGTTGTTTGACGAGTTAAACAGCTACGAATTTCTTCAGCATCTACTAAAGACCGAGCAACAACGTGTGATACTAAAGGAAGATCTAAGTCTTTAATAGAAAGAGCATAAATATCTGGAGCTAAACCATCCTGAGCAGTTTGCATTAAAGGAGTATGAAATGCCCCAAAAACTTTTAAGCGAACTGCTTTTTTACAGCCCAAATTACGAAACAATTGGACCGTCTCATCGACTTTTTCTTCTACTCCTGCGACTACAAGCTGGTTTGGTGTATTATAATTAGCAATCCAAATCCCTTCGCCCAGACTTTTTATATTTTCCTCTATAACTTCGGAAGGCAAGCCTAATAAAGCGGCCATAGCTCCAGGACTCTGTTTACAAGCCTCATTCATTAACTGACCTCGCTTTCTAACAAGCCTAAGTCCATCAATTATCGAAATTCTATTAGAAGCAGCTAAAGCAGTATACTCGCCTAAACTTAGGCCAGCAACCAAAGAGGGTTCAATAGAAGAACGTTGAGATAAAATCTTAATTACAGCCATACTATGAAGATAAATAGCTAATTGGCTATGCACTGTTTCCATTAAAAGATCTTCAGGACCTTTAAACATGATTGAGGTTATAGAAAATCCTAATGACTCATTAGCAAAATCAAAAAGATCAGCAACTTCAGGATACTGCTCATATAAATCTTGTCCCATGCCTACATATTGGCTCCCTTGCCCCGGGAACAAAAAACCATAACGTTTTTTCATCAAAAATCGCCCTTGTTAGACTTGCTCTAAAACTACAGCGCCCCAGGATAAACCGCCTCCAAAGGCTGCTAAAAGCAAATAATCATGAAGCTTTATACAGTCCTCACGGACTAACTCATCCAAAGCAATACCCACAGATGAAGCGGCTGTATTTCCATATTTATGTAAACTCTTAAAAACTCTAGTCTGATCAATTTCAAAACGCTTAGCTAAAGCATCTATGATTCTTTCATTAGCTTGGTGAGGCACCAACCAATCTATATCCTCTTCTTGAATGCCTGCCAAAAGGATTGAATTTTTAGCTGCAGCCTCCATACGTCTTACAGCATGCTTAAAGATTTCTTTCCCCTCCATAGCAATAAAATGTTTACCGGATTTTAAAGTCTCTTCAGAAGCAGGGCAACGACTTCCTCCAGCAGGAAGACTCAATAACTCTCCTAGTTTACCATCGGCACCTAAGGACAATTTATTAATCTCTAAAGATCCTGGCTGACTTTTCCCAACAACACAAGCCGCCCCCCCATCCCCAAAAAGAACACAGGTATTACGATCTGTATAGTCTACAAAAGAAGAGAGCTTATCAGCAGCAATTAACAATACATGATGATACATATCCGATTCTACATAAGCCTTAGCTATAGACAAGCCGTATAAAAAACCAGTACACGCAGCTTGACAATCAAATGTAGGAACCTCTTCAATACCTAAATATGCTTGAGCAAGAGCTCCGCTTGATGGGAAAATATAATCAGGAGCTGCCGTAGAGAAAACAATACAATCAATCTGATTCTTACTTAAACCAGCACTTGCTATTGCTTTCTCAGCAGCCATAGCTCCCATAAAAGAAGTATGCTCCTTAGGCCCAGCAATGCGCCGTTCTTTGATCCCAGTTCTCGTCATGATCCACTCATCAGAGGTATCTACCATTTTTTCTAAATCTGCATTTGAAAGAATTTTCTCAGGTAGATAAGAACCTGTTGCCAAAATTGCTGCTTTTTTATTTTTATTCACAGACAACCACAAGTAAAGAAAAAAGCTAGTATACTATTCAAAGAGTTTATACTCTAATCTTAATTTAAGCCCTAAGCTCGAATGCAAAAATAAAATTCAAACCACTATGATAAAATATCCTGACTACTTATCTAAATTAATTTTCTTTTTAAGAAAACTTCCAGGCATTGGATTTAAAACAGCAGAAAAACTTGCTTTTGATTTACTCTCTTGGGATAGTGAGCAATTAAAAATATTAGGCGATGCTTTTCATGATGTTGCCCATGATCGTAGCTACTGTTCTTCATGTTTTACCCTAAAAGAATCTACAGAGACAAGTTGTCACTTTTGTACAAAAGAAAGAGACAACGGGAGTCTATGCATTGTTGCTTCACCAAAAGATGTTTTTTTTTTAGAACGTTCCAAAGTATTTAAAGGGCGTTATTATGTCCTCGGATCTCTTTTATCGCCAATTACAGGAAAACAAATAGAAAACCAACGACTCTTGCTTTTAAAAGCTCAGATAGAATCTCTTTGTCCCAAAGAAATTATCCTAGCCATTGATGCAACACTAGAAGGAGACGCCACAGCTCTTTTTCTAAAACAAGAATTAGAACATTTTTCTATATCTATTTCTCGTTTAGCTCTAGGAATGCCTATAGGCCTATCTTTTGATTACATAGATTCAGGAACTCTAGCAAGAGCATTTTCTGGGCGTCACTCGTATTAACTGCCTAATTTTAAAAATAAAAAAATCCTTGTAGTCTAAGGCAAGTACTTTTATTTTTCTTTAGCAAGTAATGAATCATCAAATTTGCCTTAAAACTATGTAATTAGTAGAGTTGTTTCAGTGGTAACATCGATTATGTTTTCTTACAAGGAGAGACTTTTAAGCTTTCTAAAGAAACAAAAATCTGCTCAAATATTGGAACCCTAGTCTAAAGATGAGAAAGGCCTAGGGAATGCAAAGCAAGAAAGACATCGAATACAGGTGAAATTTCTTTAAAAATACAAAAATAATCTAGTTAGTAAGGTCTTGTTAAAAAACTTCTTTGTCCCTATTTTTGTGCTTACTTCATTATCTGATAAACAAGCTTTCTATCTAGGAAAGAGTCTTTGGAATGCCCATCATGCGAAATAAAGTTATCTTACAACTATCCATCTTAGTTTTAATCCAAGCCCCTTTAATTCTTTTTTCTTCTGAAAAAGTTAAAGAAGGTCATGTAGTGGTAGACTCTATCACAATCGTAACAGAAGGAGAAAATGCTTCAAATAAACACCCTCTACCTAAACTAAAAACAAGAAGTGGCGCCCTTTTTTCCCAATTGGATTTTGACGAAGACTTAAGAACATTAGCTAAAGAATATGATGCTGTCGATCCTAAAGTAGAATTTTGCGAAGGAAAAACTACGATTGCACTTCGCCTAATAGCTAAGCCTTCCATTCGAAAAATTAATATCTCGGGGAATCAAGTAGTTCCCGAACATAAAATTCTTAAAACACTACAAATTTATTCTAACGATCTCTTTGAGAGAGAAAAATTTCTCAAAGGCCTTGATGAATTAAGAACGTATTATCTGAAGCGAGGATATTTTGAATCGAATTTAGATTACAACCTCGAGCATAACCAAGAGAAGGGTTTTATCGATATTTCAATTCAAATAAAAGAAGGTCCTTGCGGGAAAATTAAGCAACTCAAATTCTCAGGAATTTCACGAACAGAAAAATCAGAGATTCAAGAATTTATTCAAACAAAACAACACTCTACGACTACAAGTTGGTTCACTGGGGCTGGACTATATCATCCAGATATTGTTGAACAAGATGGTTTAGCAATTACTAATTACCTGCATAACCGTGGGTATGCCGATGCTACAATTGATTCTCACTATGAGGTCGATGGTAAGGGAAACATTCTTCTCTATATGGACATCAATAAAGGACCTCAATATACCTTAGGTCACGTCCATATTCAAGGATTTGACGTTCTACCAAAACGGCTTATAGAAAAACAAACACAAGTTGGTCCTAATGACCTTTATTGTCCCGATAAAATATGGGATGGAGCTCATAAGATTAAACAAACTTATGCAAAATATGGTTATATCAATACTAATGTTGATGTTCTTTTCATTCCTCATACAAATCGTCCTATTTATGATGTAACCTACGAGGTAAGTGAAGGATCTCCTTATAAGGTCGGGTTAATTAAAATTACTGGTAATACTCATACAAAATCTGATGTCATTTTACACGAAACAAGCCTCTTTCCAGGAGATACATTCAATCGCTTAAAACTAGAAGATACTGAACAACGTTTAAGGAATACTGGTTACTTCCAGAGCGTTAGCGTCTATACGGTACGTTCTCAACTTGACCCTATGGGTAATGCCGATCAATACCGAGATATTTTTGTCGAGGTTAAGGAGACAACAACTGGGAATATAGGCTTATTTTTAGGATTTAGTTCTCTAGATAATCTCTTCGGGGGAATCGAACTTTCTGAAAGTAATTTCGATCTATTTGGAATTAGAAATTTGTTTTCTAAAGGATTTCGCTGTTTAAGAGGTGGTGGTGAACATCTCTTCTTAAAAGCAAACTTTGGAGATAAAGTCACTGATTACACTTTGAAGTGGACTAAACCTCACTTTTTAAATACCCCTTGGATTTTAGGAATTGAATTAGATAAATCGATTAACAGAGCTTTATCTAAAGATTATGCCGTTCAAACATATGGTGGTAACGTCAGTACAACATATATTTTAAATGAACATCTTAAATACGGTTTATTTTATCGAGGCAGTCAAACAAGTTTACATGAAAAACGTAAGTTTCTTTTAGGACCAAATTTAGATAGCAACAAAGGCTTTGTCTCCGCTGCAGGTGTTAACTTAAATTATGACTCTGTAGACAGTCCTAGAAATCCAACTACAGGAATTCGTGGTGGTGTTACCTTTGAAGTTTCTGGTTTAGGGGGTACATACCATTTTACGAAACTCTCTTTAAATAGTTCTATATATAGAAAACTTACACGTAAAGGCGTTTTAAAAATCAAAGGAGAAGCTCAATTTATTAAACCCTTTAGCAATACTACAGGTGAAGGAATTCCTATGAGTGAGCGTTTCTTCTTGGGTGGAGAAACTACAGTTCGAGGCTATAAATCTTTCATGATTGGTCCAAAATACTCTGCTACAGAGCCTCAAGGAGGTTTATCTTCCCTCTTAATTTCAGAAGAATTCCAATATCCCCTTATTAAACAACCTAATATTAGTGCCTTTATGTTCCTAGATTCAGGATTTGTCGGTCTTGAAAACTACAAAATCTCTTTAAAAGATTTATACAGTAGTGCTGGATTTGGTTTACGCTTTGATGTCATGAATAATGTTCCTGTTATGTTAGGATTTGGATGGCCTTTCCGTCCTACGGAGAATCTGAACGGAGAAAAAATCGATATTTCTCAACGCTTTTTCTTTGCTTTAGGAGGTATGTTCTAACATACCAATGAGAGAATACAGCAACGGAAATCTTTGTTGTTTTCAGAAAAGGCTTTTGGTACCCTTGTTCTATATCCAAGTTAGTGAAGGTGTTTATGAAAAAATTATTATCTTCTGTAGTTTTACTTTTTCTAGGATCAATGACTACAGTTCATGCCGATTTAGGCTATGTTAACTTGAAGCGTTGCCTAGAAGAATCTGATCTAGGGAAAAAAGAAACTGAAGAATTAGAAGTTATGAAACAGCAATTTTTAAAAAATGCTGAAAAAATAGAAGAGGAGCTAACTTCTATCTATAATAAGCTGCAAGATGAAGACTACATGGAAAGCCTATCTGAGGCAGCCTCTGAAGAGCTAAGAAAAAAATTTGAAGATCTCTCTGGAGAGTATAATGCATATCAGTCTCAATACTACCAATCAATCAATCAAAGTAATGTTAAACGCATTCAAAAACTCATACAGGAAGTAAAAATTGCTGCAGAGTCTGTACGACTAAAGGAAAAATTAGAAGCTATCCTCAATGAAGAAGCTGTCTTAGCCATTGCACCTGACTCAGATAAAACTACTGAAATTATTGCTATTCTCAACGAATCTTTTAAAAAACAAAACTAATCACCTAAGCTGAAGGAGTTTTCTATGTCTGAAGCACCAGTCTATACTCTTAAACAGTTAGCTGAGCTATTACAGGTCGAAGTTCAAGGAAATATAGAAACTCCTATTTCTGGTGTTGAAGATATTAGCCAGGCTGAAGCTTGGCATATTACTTTTCTAGATAATGAAAAATACTCAAGCTTCTTAAAAAATACGAAAGCTGGAGCAATTATTTTATCTAAGCCTCAAGCCTCACAACATATAGACTTAAAGAAGAATTTTCTTATTACTAATGAATCTCCTTCTCTAACTTTTCAAAAATGTATAGAACTTTTTATAAAACCGGCAACATCAGGATTTTCTGGTGTACACCCTACTGCGGTGATTCACCCCACTGTATGTATCGAAGAAAACGTAACAATAGAGCCTTATGTTGTTATTAGCCAGTATGCTCGCATCGGCTTCGGAACATATATTGGAGCTGGGAGCTTTATTGGCGCCTATAGTACTATAGGTAGTAACTGTCAAATTCATCCTAAGGTTGTAATTCGAGAAAGGGTTGTCTTAGGAAACCGTGTAATTCTTCAACCAGGAGCTGTTCTAGGATCCTGTGGGTTTGGCTATATCACAAACGCTTTCGGCCATCATAAACCGTTAAAACATTTAGGATATGTTATTATAGGTGATGATGTCGAAATCGGAGCTAACACAACTATTGATCGGGGTAGATTTAAAAATACTATTATTCATGAAGGAACCAAAATTGATAATCAGGTACAAATAGCCCATCACGTTGAAGTTGGAAAACATAGTATTATTGTTGCTCAAGCTGGTATTGCCGGATCCACAAAAATTGGTGACCATGTGATCATTGGAGGTCAAACAGGTATTACTGGCCATATTTCTATTGCTGATCATGTCATCATGATTGCTCAAACTGGAGTCACAAAATCTATTACTTCTCCAGGTATTTATGGTGGAGCTCCTGCACGACCATATCAAGAGACACACCGCCTAATAGCTAAGATTCGAAATCTTCCTAAAACCGAAGAACGATTAAGTAAATTGGAGAGACAGGTAAAAGATCTGCTAGCGCTCAACGGTCTAGCCACTTCTTCTGAGACTTAATGACAATTTTCCTTTATAAAATAAAAATTAGTTTTTTTGTTTTTGCTCCCCAATGAAAAAGTTATTAATACTAGTTAGTAAGTACATATAGAACTTAATCTTCTTTTGATCATAAGCATTTTCATTATCTTTTTATTTAAAATTTCTGGGCTAATCTTTCCTGTTCGCACTAATTGAATAATGGTTTTCATTCCGAAATTAAATTCATTAAGATTGGTGAATATGAAACACTCCCCTCCAGAATTTAAAACTTTCGCAGTGTAATCTATGTCAGAAAATATCGATGGACTGATGAATTTCAATGAAGAAAAATCAACATGCAAAGCAAGCCCTCGAATTGTATTTGCTAAACTATACCTTAGAGCAATAGGACTACATGAAGAAACGGGCATTATAGGCACATCACTATCATACATGCACCCTTGAATATTTCCACTATGCTTAAGGACTTGAACTAATTTAGAATAATTCAACAAATCCATATGCATGATCTCTTTAAAAATCAAAGTGAAAGCCACCCCATATTGCTTTAATAAATTTCCTAAATCCTCAGCTAAATCACTCATGTTCTGATAATTTACAAGAGAAATATTCCGATAGGTTAAGTAATAATGTAAACTATTTACAACAGTAGTTCCCAAAAGAAGCGGCAAGTCTAATTTCTTATTAATCGAACGAATGTACTCACACTGTTGCTCAAATGATCCACAATAGAGCAAAATACCACCTAAACCACTGCTTTCTTTTAAGTCATGAATCACTTTGGTAAACTCATCCCATTTGCTATCACATACAGGGGAATAAAAAAATAGCTGAGCTATTTTTTTATCGATTGAAGTCAGCATAGCGAAAAGTTCTTTGGTTTGCTCAAGTTCCTCATTTTTGTATGGCAGCCATTGAGTTTTCTTTAAATAATGGTTTGTAGAAGTCGTTTCACGATTTTGAAATTGTTGAGCAGAAGCAACAATACGTTTTGTTATGCTTAAAAGCTTTTCTTCTAGCTCTTCGTTTTCCTTAGATTTATCTTCACTCGGCCTTTGATCAGGCTGCTTCATTACGCCATCTATCGAATCCACGTAAAACTGAGTATGTCGATTAATTTTACGATAGATATCCATAAGACATAATCCTTCTTGTTCTTTTTAAATCGTCAAGAGAAACATAGTAAAATTTTTTCGATTTTTTAAAAAAACTTAATTACTTTTTCTTCGGAATAGCCCTTGTCTTTTGAACCCTAGGACTCTATAATGGAGTGAAAAACCATTCCTGAAGCGTCTCTCATAGAAAAAATTTATGGATAGTTTACCACCCTACAATATAGCTTCTCAGGATACAGAAAAGCCCTTAGTAGAAAACATTATAGATATTTATGGTCCTGCTACCTGTTCTCAATTTTTAAAGCAAATGATTCTGATTCGTGAGTTTGAAAGTCAAGGAGAAACAGCCTATCAGGAAGGATTGATTGGTGGATTTTATCACTCCTATACTGGTCAAGAAGCGGTAGCCACTGCTGCTATTGCAAATACGGGATCCAACCAATGGGTCTTCTCTTCCTATCGCTGCCATGCCCTTGCTATTCTTCTTAAAGTTCCTTTAGAAGAAATTGCTGCCGAACTTCTAGGCAAAGAAACAGGATGTGCCCTAGGTCGTGGAGGATCTATGCATATGTGTGGACCTAATTTTCCTGGAGGATTTGGTATTGTAGGAGGACAAATTCCTCTTGCAGCTGGAGCTGCCTTCGCCATCAAATATCTAAAAGAAAAAAATAAGATTGCTCTGGCCTTTATCGGAGACGGTGCAGTCGCTCAAGGAGTATTCCACGAAACCTTAAATTTTGTCTCTCTCCACCAACTTCCTCTTATGCTGATTATTGAAAATAATGGTTGGGGCATGGGAACATCTTTAAATCGTGCTGTAGCCAAACAACCAATAGCAGAGTCACAAGGAGCATCCTATGGTATTCGCGCATTCACGATTAATGGTTTTGATTTATTCAACTCTCTTGTTGGGTTTAGAGAGGCCTATCGCTATATGCTCGATACAGAATCTCCAGTGTTAATTGAATGTCTCTGCTCTCGATTTCGAGGACACTCTGTATCAGATCCCAATTTGTACAGATCAAAAGAAGAGATGCAATGTTTATTCAAAAAGGACCCTATTACCTTTGCTAAAAACTGGCTAATTCAACTAGGAGTACTAACAGAAGAAGAATTTCAAAACATACGAAAACAATGTAAAGCTGAAGTTTTACAAGCATTTTCTAAAGCAAAACTATCCCCAGAACCATCCATCACCACATTAGAGGAAGGAGTTTATGGCTAAATATAAAACATTAGAAATTCGAGAAGCTCTCCGAGAAGCTATTGATGAAGAGATGACTCGCGATTCTAATGTCTGCATTCTTGGTGAAGAGGTTGGTGAATACAATGGTGCTTATAAAGTAACCAAAGGCTTATTAGATAAATGGGGTCCTAAGAGAGTTATTGACACTCCTATTAGCGAGGCTGCCTTTTCAGGCATTGGCATAGGAGCTGCAATGTTAGGCCTTCGTCCTATCATAGAATTTATGAGCTGGAATTTTTCTTTTGTTGCTGCAGATCAAATTATCTCGCATGCTGCTAAAATGCATTATATGACTGGAGGAAAATTTTCTGTTCCTATAGTTTTCCGCGGTCCTAATGGTGCTGCAGCTCAAGTTTCATGCCAGCATTCTCATTGTGTAGAAGCGTTATATGCTAATATTCCTGGTCTGATTATTATAGCGCCTTCAACTCCCCAAGATGCTAAAGGCTTACTAAAATCAGCAATCAGAAATAATAACCCAGTTCTTTTTTTAGAAAACGAGCTAGAGTATAACTTGAAAGGAGAAGTCCCGACTCAAGAATACCTGGTTCCTATTGGAAAGGCACGTCTAGTTCAAGAAGGAAAAGATCTTACTATTATTACTTATAGCCGTATGGTTTCTATTACTCAACAAGCCTGCTCTTTAGCAAAAAAACGTTGGGGTTTATCTATAGAAATTATCGACCTAAGAACAATTAAGCCTTTAGATTTATCCTCTATTTTATCTTCGATACAAAAAACTTCACGTTGTATTGTCATTGAAGAAGGGCATTATTTCTCTGGGATCTCTGCTGAAATTATTGCAACGATTACTGAATATGCCTTTGATTATCTTGATACTGCGCCTTTAAGAATATGTCAGAAAGAAACTCCTATGCCTTATAGTAAAGTCTTAGAGCAAGCCACTCTGCCAAATATTAACCGAATCTTAGACACCATTGAAAAAGTTATGAGGTAAGTTTGTGATCTCCTTATTGAAAATGCCAAAGCTTTCTCCAACTATGGAAGTGGGTACCATAGTGAAATGGCACAAAAAAAATAATGATCAGGTGCATTTTGGAGACGTTATTCTCGAAATTTCTACGGATAAAGCTGTTTTAGAACATACAGCTAATGAGGATGGCTGGCTTCGTGAAATTCTATGTCATGAAGGGAATAAAATAACTATAGGCACCCCTATTGCAGTACTCTCCACAGAATCTAATGAGCCATTTACCCTAGACGAACTCCTTCCTAAGACGGAATCCTCTAAGTTAAAGCTCCCTCCTGAAAACACCCCTCAAGAAGAGCCTCTTTCATCAACTACGAAAGCCACACCTGTCACATTTACTTCTGTTTCCTTCAAGCCCGAGCCTCCTCTATCCTCTCCCTTAATTTTGAAACGTCCAGATATTACTAGCAATCTATCTCCATTAGCCAGGCAGTTAGCAAAAGAAAAAAATCTAGATGTTTCTTCACTTCAAGGAAGCGGTCCTGGAGGACGCATAGTAAAAAAAGATCTAGATAAAGCTCCTTCTAAAAGCATTGCCGGATTTGGTTATCCTGAAGCTCCAGAAGTCCCTCCAGGGTCTTATCATGAGGAAAACCTGTCCCCAATTCGTGAAGTTATTGCCTCACGTTTACAGGCTGCTAAAGTCTCTATTCCTCACTTCTATATAAAACAACAAGTGTACGCATCGCCCCTTCTTAACCTGCTTAAAGAATTACAACTTCAGGGAATCAAAGTTTCTATTAATGACTGCATCGTACGTGCTTGTGCTTTAGCACTTAAAGAGTTTCCCTCAATTAATTCTGGCTTCAACAGTTTTGATAATAAAATTGTCCGCTTCGAAACTATTGATATTTCTGTAGCTGTAGCTATTCCGGATGGAATTATTACTCCAATTATACGCTGTGCAGACCGCAAAAACCTTGGTATGATTTCAGCAGAAATTAAGAGTTTAGCAGTCAAAGCCAAAAATCAGTCTCTTGAAGAAACTGAGTATAAAGGGGGATCTTTTTGCGTCTCTAACTTAGGAATGACAGGAATTACTGAATTTACAGCTATTATAAATCCCCCTCAAGCGGCTATCCTTGCTGTAGGAAGCGTTATAGAACAAGCACTTGTGCTTAATGGAGAAATTACTATAGGATCTACCTGTATACTCACCTTATCTGTAGATCATAGAGTAATAGATGGTTATCCGGCTGCAATGTTTATGAAACGGCTACAAAAAATCTTAGAAGCACCAGCAGTTTTATTGTTAAACTAAGTATGTTTTAAGAAAGATGGAGCTCATTTGTTACATAAAAAAAGCTCCGAGAGCTCTAAAAGATTTAAAACGCTATCTAATTTTCTTAAATTTCTTCTCCAGAACAAGATTTTGTAGGAACATGCCAAATGTTCTTCGCGTAATCTTGAATTGCCCTGTCACTAGAGAAAAAACCCATTCCAGCAGTATTATAAATAGAAGTTTTGGTCCATAAATTCGATTCTGTGAAGAGTTTAGCAGCACTTTCATGGGCAATAATGTAAGATTCTAAATCCGCCAAGACAAAGAAGGGATCACCCTCATGTAGTAGGCGACGTACTATAGGCTTAAATAAATCTTTATCATTGCCATTGAAAAATCCCTGATCGAGTAAATCTAGAACACGGCGAATTTTAGGATTCCTATCACAGATCCCCTGTGGATAGTATTCTCGACGTAACTCTACAATTTCTTTTTCAAGAAGGCCAAAAATAAACATGTTTTCTTTTCCAATGTGTTCGGCCATTTCTATATTTGCACCATCCATAGTCCCTATAGTTAATGCCCCATTCAAAGCAAATTTCATGTTGCCCGTTCCTGAAGCCTCCATTCCAGCTGTAGAAATCTGTTCTGAAAGATCTGTTCCCGGTATAATACTCTCAGCCATAGAAACTTGATAATTAGGTAAAAAGAGAATTTTAAGTTTATCTTTCACTTGAGAATCTTGATTCACAGTGTCTGCAACACTATTAATTAGTTTAATAATTAGTTTAGCCATGACATAACCAGGAGCTGCCTTACCTGAAAAAATTACTGTCGTAGGAACCTCAGATTGATTAGGATTTTCTTTCAAACTATTATACAGATAGATTACCCGAAGGATGTTCATCAATTGTCGTTTATACTCATGAATACGTTTAATATGACAATCAAAGAGAGAATTCGGGTCTATAACTTCCCCAACTTCTCTATAAATTCTAGTTGCTAGATCTTGCTTGTTTTTTAACTTTACCTCTTTCCAATGATCGCGGAAGCTACTATCTTCAGCAAAAGAGCGTATTAATGAAATTTGAGAAAGGTCTACGATATATCGATCACCAATAGTTTCATTCAAAAGCTTACTCAAACGAGGATTACATAAGGCAATCCATCGTCTTGGAGTCACTCCATTTGTGACGTTAATAAACTTTTCAGGGAAAAACTCATAAGATTCTTTAAACAACGTGTCTTTGATCAATTGAGAATGGAACGATGAAACTCCATTGACCTTAGCAGAGCCAATTACAGCTAGGTTAGCCATATTAATATATTTTTGGCTCCCTTCTTCAATAATTGATAAAGATCGACGCTTATCATCATTTTTAGGATAACGGGAGCTCACTTTTTCTAACCAGCGAGCATTTATCTCATAGATAATCTCTAGATGGCGAGGCAATAACTTAGAAAATAAATCCATCGGCCATCTTTCCAAGGCTTCTGGAAGAATCGTATGATTAGTATAATTAAATATCGTTATTGTCATTTCCCATGCCTTATCCCAAGGCATCTCTTCCCTATCTACTAAAATATGCATCATTTCAGCAATCCCTAAAGCAGGGTGCGTATCGTTTAACTGAACTACAACTTTATCCGCCAGATCGTCTAAAGAAATATGAGTTTTAGTATACCTACGGATAATATCTTGAATAGTTGCAGAAACTAGAAAATATTCTTGTTTGAGACGTAGTTCCTGTCCTTCCGTAATGGAATCATTAGGATAAAGAACTCGAGAGATGTTTTCTATTAAAGCGATATCCTCAATAGCCTGAATATAATTCCCATGATTAAAATAGCTAAAGTCAAAACCACGAGGAGATTGTGCCTGCCATAACCTCAGAGAGTTTACAGTTTCATTACCATAACCAGGAATAGGAATATCATAGGCCATTGCTAATACTTCTTGTGTATCGACAAGATCTGATATTGCTTTTCCACGAGCATCTATATAATGGATTACTCTTCCATAAAAGCGCACAGGATAAAGGTACTCTCCTCGACAGATTTCCCAAGGGTTTCCATAACGCAGCCATTCATCAGGTGCCTCTTCCTGATAGCCATTTACTATTCTCTGATCAAAAATACCATAATCATAACGTATACCATAGCCATAGGCGGGCACTGCTAATGTTGCCATAGAATCTAGATAACAAGCTGCTAGTCTTCCTAAACCTCCATTCCCCAATCCTGCATCGGCTTCCATATCTATAAGATGATCGAAATCATAGTTTAAAGTTTTTAGTGCCTTCCTGACTAAGTCCAGAATGCCTAAATTGAGAAGATTACTTTTCAAACTTCTTCCCAAAAGGAATTCCATAGAAAGGTAGTAAACTCTCTTCACATCATTTTTATAGTAGCCATTTTGAGTTTTCAACCAACCTTTTGCGAGCCACTCCATAACAGTTTTTGCAACCGCGGTAAAGATATCTCGAGGAGATGCTGATTCTGGAGATTGTACAACACCTAAGTATAGTCGATCTAGGATAGCTCTTTTCATAGAATCAACACTGACTTCATTCTTATCAAAACTCAAAAAATCTTCCACCCTACAACCATCTTAAACACGCTTTAGAATCACCCATATGCAAAAATTGAAAAAAAAAAAAGTACCACGGCAAAAACAATAAAAAACAATACATCAAAAACTATTTTTAATTAAAAATTAAAAATATAGAGAGAATTAATTTATTATTAAAAAATTTATTAAATCTTTTAATAAAAACAATCTTGACAATAAGAGTACAAAAAAATAAAATTTGTTAGTTTTTTTATTTAGGAGGGGAAATGGCTTCAGTAAATATACCATCAACCACAAATCCTGTTGAGTCTCCAGAACAAACAACAAATACGCAAGCAAGCACAGTAGGTTCCGGTAGTAAAGCACAACAACTAAAAAATCGGTACTGTTCATGGAAATTTTGTAAACCTATCCTAATAAGTCTAGGGATCCTTCTCGCCTCCCTAACAACTCTAGGACTAATCATTGTAAGCGGAGTCCCTCTGGGCTTAGGAGTTGGTATTGTTCTTGGTCTACAGATACTACTTGCAATTGCTGCTGTTGTTTTTATTGTGAAGCACTTTAGAGAATTTAAAGCAAATCACGTGAAAATAGTTTAAAAAATCTAGATAAGATCTGAAACTAGTAAAAGCTTTATCTATTCAAAGAATCAAACAAGATAGAGCTTTTATTAAAATAACTAGATCTTCACTTCCTCATCTGGGAAAAATTCCAAGCTTTTATGAAAGGAATTTAAATTTTTAGAAATGTCTTGAATAGCCATCAGAATATCTTGGTTATTTTCTTCTATTTTCTGCTCAATCAATCGAATTGAAGAGATTACTGTAGAATGATCCCTAGAAAAAACATCACCTATTCTCACATAGGATAATGAGAGTTTTTGACGACAAAAGTACATCGCTAACTGACGAGGAAGCACATATTCTCGTGATTGCGAGCGTCCCAAAATACTTTCTTGGGAAACCCCATAATATTGAGCAATATTACGAATAATCTTTAAAGGAGTTAAACGAACACTCCCTGCAGCTTCCAGCACATCTTTTAAAAGAACCTTAATATCATCTTCATATAGCAACTGCTGTGATAGCTTTTTATATATTACTCTCTTTGCCAAAAGATTAAGCGCATGTAATAGAGTTTTTAGATTTGAAGATAGTGTATAAATTAAAAAATCTAATGCAGTTTCTTGAATGCGAATAGATAAACGCTCTACCTGGCGCATTAAAAAATTTCGAAGTCCCTCCTGAATCAAAGGATGAATCGGAATAGCAATTCCCCATTCAAATCTACTAATTAATCTATCCTCAACAGCTTTAAGCTCCGCAGGAGCACAAGATGAAGATATTACTATCAACTTCTGTTCAGAATGGAGAGAATTGAATGTATGGAAAAACTCTTCTTGGGTTGCTGACTTTCCTGAAAACACTTCTATATCTTCAATGAATAAAGCATCAATATTACGATAAAAAGACCGGAATTTCTGCATTTCTCCAGAGCGAATAGCAGAAACCAAGTGCTCTGTAAATAAATCCGAGGAAACATACAATATTTTCCCTCCAGAATCCCGAAGACTACTTACAGCAGCCTGCATTAGGTGAGTTTTTCCGGCCCCTTCAGAACCAAAAAGATAAATCGGATTAAAAGGAGCTCTTCCATGTTCTTCTGAATTTTTTGTAAATTCTTGTAAAACTCGAAAAGGAAGATCATTTTCAGGAGTAACTAAAAAATTAGAAAAGGTCATTTCTGGGTTGACACTTCCATAATGCATAGTGAAGTATGCTGTTTTATCTTGCTGTAATTGCTTTTCCTTATAAAAAGGGGCTGTTTTATCTATGGAAGAAACATGAACCCGAATAGGTTTATTATTATTATTTACAAGACTAGTTTTAACCTTATGCCTTATATGTTCCTCAAACCAAGTAACCTGAAAAGAATCTTGAGCTTCAAGATACAAATTGCAAGCGTCAAAACACAAGACCTTTAATGATCGCAACCACTTGTCTACAGTATTTGTGCCAATTTCTTTTTCTTGTAACAAAAGAAATTCTTCCCATGCTCGCATAACTATGAGCTCATATAAATCGCTTGTTTCAATAAGTCTGTATTAAGACAATCCGATTTTTTTTTCAGTATTATCGATGTTTTTTATTATTTAAAACTACTTCATTTTTAAGATGTTTGCTATCCAATATCTTATTAGTTACCCACTGCTGAACAACTCCTAAAAGCATAGAGGAAAGCCAATAAATATTTAAGCCCGAAGGGAAATTATAAAACATTGCAGTAAATAAAATAGCCATCATATTGCCCATAGTTTGCTGCTGGCGCTGCTGATCTGTAATAGGACCTTTTTTATTATGTAAACTAGTTACCTTCTGTTGTAAGAACATAACTATCCCTAGTAAAATAGGGAGTAGATGAAACTGATTTCCAATAAACCATAGTGATCTCTCCCAAGAAAATAAAACATCAGGAGCTGTTAAATTATCAATCCATCCAGGAATAAATGAAGCTCCTCTTAATAAGAAAGATGACTTTAATAAATCAAACATGGCTATTAAGAAAGGAAGTTGTATTAACAAAGGCAAACACCCTGTAATAGGGTTCACTTTATTTGTCTTATATAAACCCATGATTTCCATTTGAGCTCGTTTAGGCTCATTCTTATATTTTTTCTGAATTTCCTGAATATAAGGAGATAGTATTTGCATACGTCGCATAGAACGTATAGACCATGCATTTAAAGGATAAAGTAATAATTTCAAAAATACCGTTAGTAAAATAATAGAAATTCCCCAGGAATTCGTAATCAAATTAAAGAATTTCATAATAATAAATAACAGTGCAGCAAAAGGAGCTGTGATAAACGCAAAAATTCCACGGAAAGAAATACTCTCAAGGTACTCGGGATTTTCTCCTGTCTCTAAAGTGATTGTCTTATCTAAAACTTTAAGCGTAGGCTCTGCTAAAGGGCCAGCATAAATTAAAAATTGATATGTTCCAGGAGCTTTTGGTAAAGGAAGTAGAGATTCGTACCCAGGATATTTTGATGCTGGGTACGCTTGATTTTTAGGAGAAATAGCAGACAACCTTGTCGGCACAGTATTTCCTGGAATACAAAGCGACCCATAACCAGAAGAAATCTCTGAGGTTGGAGTCAAAATAATACCAAAATATCCATTCGAATTTAAAATCCATTGCGGATAAATACCCCGACGCAAAGCTAAAGGTTCTTTTACTTTTGGAAGTTTGACTTTATCCAAAGATCCTTTATTTTTCTTGATAGTTCTGTATTTAATTGTTGGAACAGAAGCATTTGACATGATTTCTACTTCAGGAATACCTGAAGTAATCCATAGATCCTCAACTTCCTTTGTTAAAGTAACTACAGTTTCAAAAACATAAGGCTTTTCTTCAGGATTCTCTGGAAGTTTATAAACCTTTTGCAGAGATCCATCTAAGCTTTCCAAATGAATTAGGTTAGAGGTATAGGAAAGAATTCGATATCCCAGAGCTAGAGGAGTTGCTAATTCTCTCCCTGAGACTACATTCAATGCATGATATTCCATAGGAGTTAATTTCTTAGGATCATTCAATAGCCCTCTACGTAATAAGGGATAGTATCCTCCAATAGAATTTTTCTCTTGGGAACCGTCAGGAAGTTTTGAAATGACTCCTGGGAAAAAAGCTTCAGGAGAATTACCTGAAGCCAATTCTCTATCAAAACCAATTTCGTTAACAATGCTCTTATCACTTGTTGAGACAAAAGGTAAATTAATACCTTCTATAGAACCACTTTCTTGAGAAACTACAATCTGCATGTACTGATTAAACAAAACATAATGATTCGAAGAATTTGAAGATGTTATAAAATCTTGATCATCAAAGATTACAGCTCGTGTGGTAGGAAGGTCTAGAGAGATTAGTTTTTCTTGTCGCGAATCATAAAGACCTAAAGGAAGATACTCGTTTCCCGATTTCCAAAAAACAAGTGATGTGCCAAAAATAGTACTGTCTTTATTAAAAATTTTCCCGTCAGCATACTCCCCTAAAAATACTAGGGGCTCTTCCTGATTGCGAAATTCAACAACTAGTACAGGTAAACCTTTAACATTGGTAGGAAGAAAAACTTTTCCAACATCGGCATGACTACCGAAGGATCCCTGTTGATGATATAAAGCCACATAAATGTTATCGCAAGTATGAACCTGGTCTACAAAACTCCAAGGTTCCCCAGAAGAATAGATTCCCTGAACAGGGTCTCCATTGTGTAATAAAAATAAACTATTTCCAACACGAACAGCGTAGTTATTTTTTCCCGCTTCACTATCTAGAGTTTTATCCCATGAAGTTACACTTAACCCTACAGATTCTACGGCGGATAATGTCTGTTCTGAAATCCTACGTTGTTTTTCAGCTAAGTTTTTGCAAGAACGGAATTCATTGTAGCCAAAAAAGATTTGGCATCCTACAAAAGCGATTCCGACTAAAGAAACAAAAAGCAAAGTACGTTTATTCATCTGATAAACTCTAAAAATTAAACTTAAGGATTCAAAATATCATAAATCCATATTATCTCCCACAGGAGAATTACTGAATAGAGCGCACTTTATTTTAACTTACTATAAAACGCCAAATTTTAAGTTCAAAAGGTACTACTACTAACTAAATGGTTGTGTAGTGCTGTCGAGCTTTCATCCAACAAACTATTAATAAAATCACACCAAACCCAAATAAAGGTATAGATAAAACCTGACCAATTGTAAGTAAGCAATCTTCTCCCAAAACTTTCCCTTGATAGCTTTTTACATACTCTGCAAAAAAACGAAGTAAGGCAACACCTATACAAACTATAGCAGTTACATATCCTCTCCCTAACTTTAAATAGCGTTTATAAGAAAGGAAATACAAAACTCCAGAAAACACCAAGTAACTTATGCCTTCATAAAGCTGTACGGGATGGACAGGAATCCCTATAACTCCTTGCATAGGATCAGAAAAAACTACCCCCCAAGGCAAAGATGTCGGTGTTCCTACAATTTCTTGATTCCAAAAATTTCCTAGACGAATAAAAAAAGCAGCAATCCCAAATACAGATCCACATAAGTCTGTAAGAAATAAAAAGGTCAACTTCGAAACCTTTCTTTTGTATATTTTGGGAAAAACAGCAGCCCAAAGAATAAAACCAAGAATCCCTCCATGACTAGACAATCCCCCATGCCATATTTTGACGATCTCTTGAGGGTGTTCCAAATAAAAATGCCATCCATAAAAAACCACATAGGCAAGCCTAGCTCCAGAAACAATAAATAAAATAGAATATAAGCAAAAGTATTCTAAAGCATTCCGGAGCTGATTTTTCGAAAAACTCAAACGATCTTGTAAACCATAATAAGAAAGAGCCAAATATCCTCCTAAAAGGCAGGATAAAAAAATCCCGGTAGTAAAAAATAAACCGTACCAAGTCAATCTTATAGGCCATTGTTCTGAAGACCATAAAATTTTTGAGCAATCCCAATGAATTACAGCAATCACATCTTGCATATCTTAATACCAAATAGAAAAAAATCCACAATTCAAGTAAAATAAACCATTTGAAAATAAGTGTAACTCACTATGACGAGAAACATCAAATATTTCTTGATATTATTTCCGGGTATTTTATGGATGATAGCGGGAATAAAGTTGTTATTAAAAGCTGCGACAACCGTTCTTGATCCTACCTCTTCTTTTCTAATTTATTGTCCCATTGCCATGATTTCTTGGGGATTGGCATTGTTGAAATATCACTACCTCTTAAGAAGGACGGTAGAAAAACAACTCATTTTGTCTTCTGAATTTTTTGCAAAAAAAACTACAGTAATCTCGTATATAAAACAGAGTTTTTGCTCTAAAAGGTTTCTGATCATGATCACTATGATTGTTTTTTCCTTAATTCTTCGTCGCTATATTAGCAATATTTATGGGTTATTTATTATTCGAGCTACGATTGGTTATGCTCTCATAAAAACAGCTATCGGTTACTTCTCAAAATTACAAGATAATTTAATTAAGAGTCCTTAGGAAAATCAGCCTTAACTTTATGACAATCATTCATACAGGAACCGATATTATTGAAATTAGTCGAATTCGCAACGCCCTCTCAGTACATGGCAAACGACTTCTTAATAGAATCTTTACTGAAAGAGAACAGACCTATTGTTTACAAAAAACGGATCCCGTACCCTCACTTGCAGGTCGTTTTGCTGGGAAAGAAGCTGTAGCAAAAGCTTTAGGAACCGGAATAGGGGGTGTCGTTGCTTGGAAAGACATTGAAATTTTTATAATAGGCCAAAGACCAGAAGTTGCTCTTCCTCTTCGGGTATATGCAGAAATCGGAATTACAAAAGTTATTCTCTCTATAAGCCACTGTAAACAATATGCCGTAGCGACTGCAATTGCGCTAGCCTAAAAATCTTTCTGCATCCAATGCTGCTATACAACCACTTCCAGCAGAAGTAACCGCTTGACGATAATACTTATCCTGAACATCTCCTGCAGCAAATATTCCAGGAACCGAAGTTTTAGATGTTCCTTTCTCAGTCACAATATAACCTAACTCATCGAGAGCTAATTGTCCTTCAAGAAAATCAGTATTAGGCTTATGTCCTATAGCAAAAAATACTCCGCCAGCTTCTCTAGTAGTTACCTCTTGGGTAGCATTATTTTTAATATCTACGGAACGAACAATAGTATCTCCTGAAATTTTTATAATTTCACTGTTCCATAAAAATGTAATTTTTTCATTTTGACGAGCCTTGGTCTCCATAGTTTTAGATGCTCGTAAAGCGTCTCTACGATGCACTATATATACATGTCTTCCGTAACGTGTTAGGTAAGTAGCTTCTTCTAAAGCAGAATCCCCTCCTCCAATTACATAAAGATCTTTATTTTTAAAAATAGGAGAAGCCCCATCACAAACAGCACAAGCAGTCACGCCTTTTTGCCAAAACTCATTGTCTCCAGCTCCAGGAATGTTCAAACGCTTAGCAGAGGCTCCTGTAGCTATAATACACGCATCACAAGAGTAAGTCGCTTCCTTGGATCTTAAAATAAAAGGACGATTAGACAAGTCTAAAGAAAGTATATCCTCAGCAAATGTCTTAGTTCCAAACCGGACAGCTTGCTCTTTCATGTTATCCATAAGTTTAGGTCCAAGAATTCCTTCAGGAAATCCAGGAAAATTCTCGACCTCTGTTGTGGTCATAAGTTGTCCACCAGCAATGCCGGAAAAAAAACCTTCAAATAAAAAAGGATTTAAAAGCGCTCTTCCAGCATAAATTGCCGCTGTATATCCAGCAGGACCTGAACCAATTATAATTAATCGAGAATGAACCATTGATAACTTCCTCACCTAATTTTAGAAAATTGAGACACTCTTCCTCACTTAGAACTAAAGAAAAAAGGCCTAATTCAAACTGCAGCAATGAGCAACATAGAATCTATGCATCAATCTAAAGATAAAAATATCTTGCTTTTAAACAGCTCTTATCTAGTTTTAACTTATTTAGATTTAAGGCAAAAGCTTGAAATCTTCTGAATTAGACAGGCTATTCGCTCGATATTCACTCAGAAAGCCTTTTATCCATAAAATCAAAATTAATAAGGCATAAAAATAAGGTTCTCATGCCCCTCACTTGGAAACTACAGTTTGATGCCTTTGATCTCTAATATGCAATAAAATTCTCTAAGTATGAATTACGAAAGCTAAAGAAAATGGAGGCATGATCCCTTTAAAAATTAGCACAACCTGTCTTTCCAGAATGCTTAAAAGATATTCGTCACAATGATAGTATAAAAAATCAAACATTGATCCTTTTACATCTATTGAACGAAACCATAGAATTTTACGATTAAATTTGATTATTATAGAACTAATCATCTCGTGGAAGGGAGATCTTGCCTTTTTTAAGGTTTATATTTACACTGTCTTTTTTGACTTTGTAGTTTTTAGGAGAATAGCAATAAATGCCAAAACAAGCTGAATATACTTGGGGGTCTAAAAAAATTCTGGACAATATAGAATGCCTCACAGAAGACGTTGCCGAATTTAAAGATTTGCTTTATACGGCACACAGAATTATTTCGAGCGAAGAAGAATTCGATAATGAAATACAGCCTGGCGCGATCCTAAAAGGTACTGTAGTTGATATTAATAAAGATTTTGTTGTCGTTGATGTCGGTCTTAAGTCGGAGGGAGTTATCCCTATGTCCGAGTTCATAGATTCTTCTGAAGGTTTAGCACTTGGAGCCGAAGTAGAAGTTTATTTAGACCAAGCTGAAGATGAAGAAGGCAAAGTTGTCTTATCTAGAGAGAAAGCCACGCGACAACGTCAGTGGGAATATATCCTAGCTCATTGTGAAGAAGGTTCTATTGTTAAAGGTCAAATTACACGTAAAGTCAAAGGTGGCCTTATTGTCGATATTGGAATGGAAGCTTTCCTACCTGGCTCGCAAATTGACAATAAAAAAATTAAAAATCTAGATGATTACGTGGGCAAAGTCTGCGAGTTTAAGATTTTAAAAATTAATGTTGAACGTCGCAATGTTGTTGTGTCAAGAAGAGAACTACTGGAAGCCGAAAGAATCTCTAAAAAAGCAGAACTCATCGAACAGATTTCAATTGGAGAGTACCGCAAAGGTATTGTTAAGAATATCACTGACTTTGGTGTATTCCTAGATCTTGATGGCATAGATGGTCTTCTTCATATTACTGATATGACTTGGAAACGCATACGCCATCCATCTGAAATGGTCGAATTAAATCAAGAACTAGAAGTTATTATTCTTAGTGTAGACAAAGAAAAGGGACGAGTTGCTCTAGGTCTAAAACAAAAAGAGCATAATCCTTGGGAAGATATAGAGAAAAAATACCCTCCAGGAAAACGTGTAGTTGGTAAAATTGTCAAACTTCTTCCTTACGGAGCTTTCATTGAAATCGAAGAAGGAATTGAAGGCCTTATTCACGTATCTGAAATGTCTTGGGTAAAAAACATCGTAGATCCTAGTGAAGTTGTAAACAAAGGTGATGAAGTTGAAGCTATTGTTTTATCGATCCAAAAAGAGGAAGGAAAGATTTCGTTAGGACTAAAACAAACTGAACACAATCCCTGGGATAATATTGAAGAAAAGTATCCTATTGGTCTCCACGTAAATGCAGAAATCAAAAATCTAACCAACTATGGTGCTTTTGTTGAATTAGAGCCAGGCATTGAAGGCTTAATTCATATTTCCGATATGAGCTGGATTAAAAAAGTTTCTCACCCTTCAGAACTTTTCAAGAAAGGAAGTTCTGTAGAAGCAGTTATTCTATCCGTAGACAAGGAAAGCAAAAAAATTACTTTAGGAGTAAAACAATTAAGTTCGAATCCTTGGAATGAAATTGAAGCTATGTTTCCTGCTGGCACAGTAATTTCAGGAGTTGTTACTAAAATCACTGCCTTCGGGGCCTTTGTTGAACTACAAAATGGTATTGAAGGGTTAATTCATGTTTCAGAACTTTCTGAAAAGCCATTTGCAAAAATTGAAGATATCATCTCTATTGGAGAAACTATTTCTGCAAAAGTAATCAAACTTGATCCAGATCATAAAAAAGTTTCTCTTTCTGTAAAAGAATACTTAGCTGACAATGGCTATGATCAAGACTCTGGAACAGAATTAAACTTTGAGGATTCTCAAAACCCTAAAGAGAGAAAGAAAAAAGGCAAATAGCATCGTGCAAGTAAGCAACAGGATCGTATTATTCAGTTCTAAATAATACGTCCTTAATTTAGCTATGTACTGATTTACTTACTTACAAGAGGAGTATAATGAATAAAAATCTTGTAGCTATTTTTGACTACATGGAGAAAGAAAAAGGCATTCAACGCTCTACTATTATAGGTGCTATTGAATCTGCATTAAAAATTGCAGCTAAAAAAACCTTGCGGGATGATGCAAACATTTCTGTAAATATTAATTCACGAACTGGAGACATTGAAGTTTTTTGTGAAAAAGAAATAGTAGACGTCTGTCAAAATCCTAGCAAAGAAATACCTCTTGATAAAGCTCGAGAATACGATCCCGACTGCCAAATTGGTCAGTATATGGACGTTCCTTTTGTTTCGGATAATTTTGGAAGAATAGCTGCTCATGCAGCTCGACAAATCATCGGTCAAAAATTACGTCACGCTGAAAGAGATGTTATTTATGAAGAGTATCGTCATCGAGTGAATGAAATTTTATCAGGAGTGGTTAAACGTTTTGCCAAAGGTTCTAACTTAATTATTGATTTAGGAAAAGTCGAAGCAATTCTTCCTACGCGATTTTATCCTAAAACAGAAAAACACAAGATTGGCGATAAAATCTACGCCCTACTCTATGAAGTTCAAGAGTCAGAAAACGGTGGAGCCGAAGTTATTCTTAGTCGCAGTCATGCAGAATTTGTTAAGCAACTGTTCGTTCAAGAAGTTCCAGAACTAGAGGAAGGCTCTGTTGAAATCGTTAAGATAGCTCGTGAAGCAGGATATCGTACTAAACTAGCAGTTAGATCATCTGATCCTAAAACTGATCCTGTTGGAGCTTTTGTGGGTATGAGGGGCTCTCGAGTAAAAAATATCATCCGAGAATTGAATGATGAGAAAATTGATATTGTCAATTACTCGCCTATATCCACTGAACTCTTGCAAAATCTGCTTTATCCTATAGAAATCCAAAAGATTGCTATTCTTGAAGATGATAAGGTAATTGCAATTGTAGTTAATGATGCAGACTACGCTACTGTTATTGGCAAGCGAGGAATCAATGCCCGTTTAATTAGCCAAATTCTAGACTACGAACTCGAAGTACAACGAATGAGTGAGTATAATAAGCTGCTAGAAATTCAACGCCTCCAATTAGCAGAATTCGATAGTCCTTATCTAGATCAGCCTTTAGAAATGGAAGGGACTAGCAAGTTAGTCATCCAAAATTTAGAACACGCTGGATACGATACAATTAGAAAAGTATTATTAGCGAGTGCTAATGATCTGGCATCTGTTCCTGGGATCAGTTTAGAGCTTGCTTATAAGATCCTTGAACAAGTCAGCAAATATGGAGAAAGTAAAGTTGACGAAAAACCTAAAATTGAAGATTAAAAATGCTCAATTAACAAAAGCTGCTGGGCTGGATAAACTAAAACAAAAGCTTGCTCAAGCAGGATCTTCTGAACCTAAATCTTGTGCAGAAAAATCTTCTATAAAAGAAAAGTCTGTTAAGGTAGGTACTATTGCAAATCCTAATGCAACTGTAAATACAGAATTAGCTCCAGCTGAGCCTACTTCACGTCGCATTCGTGCCAAAAATCGTTCATCGTTCTCAGCTGAGGAAGAGTCTTCTGCTCTAGCTTCATTGGATAAATCTGAAAATTCTTCCGTATCAATAACGGATCCTGAGCCTCAGATAGAAATAATTGACGAGGTTATAGAAGAAAGTCCTATCGTTAATCAGTTTACAGAAGTTCCTTCAGAGGAATCCAACATCCCTGAACCAATAGTTAAAGAAGAAGAACCAGAGCCTAAGTTTGTGAAGCCTGTTGAGCCTAAAAATGTTGTTATGATTAAATCTAAGTTTGGCCCTACAGGTAAACATATTAATCATCTACTTGCAAAAACATTTAAGGCTCCTAATAAAGAAGAGAAGTCTGGAACCGGATCAAAAAGTACGAAACCAGTCTCTGGAGATAAAACCGCCAAACCAGGATCTTCTGAAACTGTTGAATCAAACAATCGAGAAAAACAATTCAATCCTACAAGTCGTACTTCGCCATCCGCTCCAAGAAGAGACATTGGGAAAAAACCCCTTACAGATTTTCGTGACCGCACTAAAAAATCAGATGATAGTGTTAAAGTGTTTACAGGAAGAGATCGCTATGGGTTAAATGAAGGTGGAGAAGAAGATAGATGGCGTAAAAAACGTGTTTATAAGCAAAAAAAACACTACGATGAAGCCTCAATTCAACGCCCTACACATATTAAAATTTCCTTGCCAATTACTGTAAAAGATCTAGCTGCAGAGATGAAGCTAAAAGCTTCGGAAGTTATCCAAAAGCTATTCATTCACGGAATGACTTACGTAGTCAATGATGTTCTAGATAGTGAAACTACAGTACAGTTTATCGGCTTAGAGTTTGGATGTACGATTGATATTGATTATTCTGAACAAGACAAATTATGTTTAAGTTATGATACGGTGAAAGAAGAAATTCAATCTACAGATCCTAACAAACTTGTTATTCGTTCCCCTATTGTAGCGTTTATGGGACATGTGGACCATGGAAAAACTACGCTAATTGACTCCTTAAGAAAAAGTAACATTGCAGCAACAGAAGCTGGTGCCATTACACAACACATGGGAGCCTTTTGTTGTACAACACCAGTTGGTGACATAACCATTTTAGATACTCCCGGTCATGAAGCCTTCTCAGCAATGCGAGCTCGAGGAGCTGAAGTTTGCGACATTGTTGTACTTGTAGTCGCTGGAGATGAAGGAATTAAAGAACAGACTATCGAGGCTATCGAACATGCAAAAGCTGCTAATATTGCTATTGTTGTAGCTATCAATAAATGTGATAAACCTAACTTTAATTCAGAAACAGTTTATAGACAGCTTGCAGAAATTAATCTTTTGCCCGAAGCCTGGGGAGGAACTACTGTCACAATAAATACTTCGGCAAAAACAGGAGAAGGTCTTCCAGAGCTTTTAGAAATGCTAGCCTTACAGGCAGAAATCTTGGAATTAAAAGCTGATCCTTTAGCTCGTGCACGAGGACTCGTTATTGAATCAGAATTACATAAAGGTCTGGGACCTGTTGCGACTATTTTAATTCAAAACGGAAGCTTGAGACTTGGAGAGGCTCTAGTATTTAACGATTGCTACGGCAAAGTTAAGACCATGCATAATGAACATAATCAATTGATGCAAGAAGCTGGGCCATCTGTTCCAGTTCTAATTACAGGACTATCAGATATCCCTAAAGCAGGAGATCCCTTCTTTGTTGTTAAAAATGAGAAAACCGCTAAAGACATTATTCAAGCTAGATCTGTAGGTCAACAGCGTTTTGCTTTACAACAAAAGAAACGACCTAATTTTGATTCTATGTTACAAAATAAAAAGACATTAAAGCTAATGGTCAAGGCAGATGTACAAGGATCCATAGAGGCATTAGTAAGTTCGATATCTAAGATTAAGTCTGAAAAGGTTGACGTTGAGGTTTTAACAAGTAGCGTAGGTGAAATTTCAGAGTCAGACATTCGTTTAGCTGCAGCTTCTAAAGCAGTAATCCTTGGTTTTCATACAGGAATAGAAAGTCACGCTGAGCCTTTAATTAAGAGCTTAGGAGTGCAAATTGAGCTTTTCAGTGTTATTTATCATGCTATAGATGCGATTAAAGAAATAATGACTTCTCTATTAGATCCTATTGCTGAAGAAAAAGATGAGGGTTCCGCTGAAATTAAGGAAATCTTTAAATCTTCACAAGTAGGGTCTATTTACGGTTGCATAGTTACTGAAGGAATTATGACTCGCAATCATAAAGTCCGTGTCCTACGCAATAAAGAAATTCTTTGGAAAGGCACGCTTTCGTCATTAAAACGAGTTAAAGAGGATGTTAAAGAAGTTCGCAAAGGCTTAGAGTGCGGAATTTTACTAGAGGGATATCAACAAGCTCAAGTAGGTGATGTTCTACAATGTTATGAAGTTATCTATCACCCACAAAAACTATAACTTGAAGTACTGTATGACAGAAAGTAGGCGTATTAAACGGGTAAATGCTTTGCTCCAAGAAGCTATTGCTAAGGTGATTTTAAAAGACGTTAAGCACCCCAAAATTTCTAATCTTTGGATTACGGTTACTCGTGTTTCCCTATCCAAAGATTTGCATTCTGCGCGTGTTTATGTATCTGTTATGCCGCATGAGAATACCAAAGAAGAAGCTTTAGGAGCTCTAAAAGCATCTGCTGGTTTTATTGCTCATAAGGCTTCAAAAAATGTAGTACTTAAATATTTTCCAGAACTTCATTTTTATATCGATGATATTTTTTCTCCTCAAGATTATATAGAAAACCTGCTCTGGCAGATTCAAGAGAAAGAAAAGAGTTAGCAGACTGTATTTTTTTGGAATCTGAACATTATTAAAGACATTACTATGGATCTCGCAGTAGAATTAAAAGAGGGTATTCTTCTTGTAGACAAGCCTCAAGGTAGAACTTCATTTAGCCTTATTCGTGCTTTAACCAAGTTAATAGGCGTTAAAAAAATTGGTCATGCAGGAACTCTAGATCCTTTTGCTACTGGCGTTATGGTCATGTTGATTGGCCGAAAGTTTACAAGGCTTTCCGATATTTTACTTTTTGAAGATAAGGAATATGAAGCTATTGCTCATTTAGGAACTACTACCGATTCATATGATTGTGATGGTAAAGTAGTAGGGAGATCTAAGAAGATTCCTAGCTCTGAAGAAATTTTATCTGCTGCTGAATATTTTCAAGGAGAGATTCAGCAACTCCCCCCAATGTTTTCCGCAAAAAAAGTCCAAGGAAAAAAGCTATACGAGTATGCTAGAAAAGGCTTGTCTATAGAACGCAACCATTCTACAGTGCAAGTCCATTTAGAAATTACTAAATATGAGTATCCTTTATTACATTTTCTAGTGCGCTGCAGTAAAGGAACTTATATTCGCAGCATTGCTCACGAACTCGGGACTATGTTGGGTTGTGGAGCTTATCTTAAACAATTACGCCGTTTACGTAGTGGAGGTTTTTCGATAGATCAATGTATCGACGGGAACCTATTAGACTATCCTGATTTCGATATTTCTCCCTACTTAAGAGATACCCATGGAAATAGCCTATAGTTTAGCGTCTTCTTTTTCTATAGATTCTGTAACTGTAGGTTTCTTCGACGGATGCCATCTAGGGCACAGCAAGCTTTTATCTGTTCTCACGTCTTACCCTGGATCCTCAGGAATTATTACTTTTGATACTCATCCGCAAAAAGTACTTTCTTTAGCCCCTATTAAACTGATTAATACAACAGACGAGCGCCTCAATTTGTTACAAATGGTCCCAGTAGACTGGTTAGGAGTCCTTACTTTTGATGAAAATTTTGCACACCAATCTGCCAAAGAATTTATCTCATTACTATATGATAGTTTAAAATGTAAACGCCTGATCTTAGGTTATGATTCTTGTATAGGAAAAGAAAAGCAGAATGATACGCATGTTCTTCGCTCTCTAGGTAAATCATTTGATATAGAGATTATTAGAGTTCCTCCCTACCACATTGGTGAAGTTGTTGTCTCTAGTAAAGTAATCCGTCAGTTTCTTATTGAAGGGAACCTTGAGCTTGCTAAGCGTTTTTTAGGTCGCCCCTATAAACTATCTGGAATAATAACTAAAGGCTCGGGAATAGGAAGTACTTTAGGATTTCCTACTATAAATCTTCGTGTGGAAGAAAGCCTACTTCCTTTTGGAGTTTATGCTTGTGAAGTGCTTTATGAAGGTACGATACGTTTAGGTATTATGAATTTAGGAACTGCCCCGACGTTCGGAAGGGAGTCCTTATGTCTAGAAGCCCATATTTTTTCCTTTTCTCAAAATCTATATGGGGAAAAAGTAAGCATCATTCCTAGAAAATTTCTTAGAAAAGAACAGAAATTTCAATCCCAAGAAGCTTTAACAAAAGCAATTGAACAAGATATTCTACATGCTCAGAATTTTTTTAATTATGAAGAAAGAGGATAGTATCGCCATCGTGGACTATGTAATCGCGTCCTTCTATGCGTAATTTCCCAAGCTCACGAGCTCCTGCTCGCCCCCCACATTCTACCATATCCTCGAAAGTAATCACTTCTGCACGTATAAAGCCCTTTTGAATATCCGTATGAATTTCTCCAGCCGCCTCCCAAGCAGAAGACCCTTTCGCTACTGTCCATGCTCGAGTTTCCTGAGGACCTGTAGTAAAATAAGAGATAAGTCCTAGAGTATCATAAGCAGCGAGCACTAATCTGTGCAATCCTGATTTTTCAAGACCCAAGCTTAAAAGAAACTCTAAACGTTCTTCAAGAGGTAATGAGACTATTTCTTCTTCTAGACGAACACAGATAGGGACGACCTGTGCATTTTCTTTAGATGCAATTTGCCTAACAGCAGCAACATAATCATTAGTCATATTTGGGAGCGAGCCCTCATCCACATTAGCTATATAAAACATAGGCTTCATCGTTAAAAATGGATAGGGCTTCAAGGCTATAATTTGTTCTGAACTCAAATCCAAAATACGTAAAGGTAACCCCATTTCTAAATGAGCAATAATTTTATCAAATAAAGGCAACAGAGCTCCGACTTCACGTTTTCCTTTAGATAATTTTTCTAGTTTACTACGAATACTAGTTGCTGAGGAAAAGTCAGAAAATATCAACTCTAAATTAATAACTTCAATATCTTCAATAGGATTGACGTTTCCAGACACATGGGTTACATCGGAATCATCGAAGCACCGCACTACATGAGCAATCGCATGAGTTTCTCGAATATGGGAAAGAAATCGATTCCCTAGACCAGCACCATCTGAAGCTCCTTTAACCAGACCCGCAATATCTACAAATTTCATATCTGCATAAACAATCTTCTGACTTTGGCTAATCTTAGCTAGGGTTTCTAGTCTTCCATCAATAACAGGAACAACGCCAATGTTAGGATCAATAGTACAGAACGGATAGTTACAAGAAGCTACTTGAGCTCCTGTTAAAGCATTAAACAAGCCAGATTTTCCTACATTAGGAAGCCCTATAATTCCACATTCAGTATGACTCATAAAATATCTAATATTAAAAATAACGACACGCTTTCTTGCAATCTAGAAAGATGTTTTCATAGTTTGGAAAAAAGCACAGTAATTAGAAACACGTCATATTCAAAACCAAAATTAGTTTGAAGATGGCAAAAAACGATTATAATCCATTGAAGTTTTCCCTACCTAATACTTTCTTCATATGTAACAATCTTAAAATTCCCTAAAATATTGGGAGCTCAGATGAATTTTCAACTTTGTTCTTTCTTTGTCGTATTCTTCTTTTCTCTAAGAGAGTGATTTTACAACCTTATTAAGAACAAAACATATAGGCTTCGCTCTTGAGAAAAACAAGAGCATAAGGTAATTTGCAGATAATTCCGAATATAGTCTTCTTAATCGAACCTTGGCAATAGCATGGGTGAAAAAACAGAAAAGGCCACCCCGAAGCGACTTAGAGATGCTCGGAAAAAAGGGCAAGTAGCAAAATCTCAAGATTTTCCTTCTGCTGTTACTTTTATTGTCTCGATGTTCACGGCTTTCTCCTTATCGACCTTTTTTTTTAAGCATTTAGGCGGTTTTCTTGTTTCTATGCTTTCCCAAGCTCCTACTCGCCATGATCCTGTAATTACTCTATTTTATCTTAAAAATTGTCTTCTTCTCATTTTAACAGCATCTCTTCCTCTTTTGGGAGCTGTTGCTGTTGTTGGTGTTATCGTAGGTTTTCTTATTGTAGGCCCTACATTTTCTACTGAGGTTTTTAAACCAGACATTAAGAAATTCAATCCCATTGATAATATCAAACAAAAATTTAAAATAAAAACTCTTATAGAACTGATTAAATCAGTTTTAAAAATTTTTGGAGCTGCCTTAATTCTATATATAACTTTAAAAAGCAAAGTCTCATTAATTATAGAAACCGCCGGGGTTTCCCCTGTGATTACGGCTCAAATCTTTAAAGAGATTTTCTACAAAGCAGTGACCTCGATAGGAATTTTCTTTTTAATCGTTGCTGTTCTCGACCTTGTATATCAACGCCATAATTTCGCTAAGGAATTAAAAATGGAGAAGTTTGAGGTTAAGCAAGAATTTAAAGATACAGAGGGTAATCCAGAGATTAAAGGTCGTCGGCGACAGATTGCTCAAGAAATTGCCTATGAAGATTCGTCATCGCAAGTAAAACATGCGAGTACTGTAGTCTCGAATCCTAAAGATATAGCTGTTGCTATCGGCTATATGCCTGAAAAATACAAAGCCCCATGGATCATTGCTATGGGGATTAATTTACGAGCTAAAAGGATCCTTAATGAAGCTGAGAAGTACGGTATTCCTATTATGCGTAATGTGCCTTTAGCACATCAACTTTTGGATGAAGGGAAAGAGTTGAAATTTATTCCTGAATCCACTTATGAAGCTATTGGAGAAATCCTTCTTTATATTACTTCACTTAATGCACAAAATCCTAATAACCAAAATACTAACCAACCTGACCACTTATAATGAATAAGCTACTTAATTTCGTCAGTAGAACACTTGGTGGCGATGCCGCCTTAAATATGATCAATAAGTCGAGCGATCTCCTTCTTGCTATTTGGATGATGGGTGTTGTCTTGATGATCATCATTCCTTTGCCTCCGCCTATCGTCGACTTAATGATCACGATCAATTTGTCGATATCAGTATTTTTATTGATGGTGGCTCTCTATATTCCAAGTGCCTTACAATTGTCCGTATTCCCCTCGTTATTGCTCATCACGACTATGTTCCGTTTGGGGATTAATATTTCCTCCTCTCGGCAAATTCTGCTTAAAGCATATGCCGGTCATGTAATTCAAGCTTTTGGAGACTTTGTAGTTGGAGGGAACTATGTAGTTGGCTTTATTATCTTCCTGATTATTACGATCATTCAGTTTATCGTAGTGACGAAGGGTGCAGAGCGAGTTGCTGAAGTTGCTGCTCGATTTCGATTGGATGCGATGCCTGGCAAACAGATGGCGATTGATGCGGACTTACGCGCTGGTATGATTGATGCCACACAAGCCCGTGATAAGCGAGCTCAAATCCAAAAGGAAAGTGAACTCTATGGAGCTATGGACGGTGCCATGAAGTTCATCAAAGGGGACGTTATTGCTGGTATTGTAATCTCCTTAATCAACATTGTTGGTGGATTGACAATTGGCGTTGCAATGCATGGCATGGATTTAGCTCAAGCAGCTCATGTTTATACCCTTTTGTCTATTGGGGATGGTTTAGTCTCACAAATTCCTTCCCTTTTGATTGCCCTAACAGCAGGTATAGTAACTACTCGTGTTTCAAGTGACAAAAACACCAACTTAGGCAAAGAAATTTCTACACAGTTGGTTAAAGAACCACGGGCTCTGCTCCTTGCAGGTGCTGCTACTTTAGGGGTTGGTTTCTTTAAAGGCTTTCCTCTATGGTCTTTCTCGATTTTAGCTGCAATTTTTGTTGCTCTTGGGATTCTTTTGATGACTAAAAAATCTTCGGCAGCCAAAAAAGGTGGTGCTGCAGGAGCTTCCACAACCGTAGGTGCTGCTAGCGAAGGTGCTGCTGCTGCTGGGGATAACCCTGACGACTATTCTCTAACTCTACCTGTAATTCTAGAACTCGGAAAAGATCTATCCAAGCTTATCCAAAACAAGACAAAATCAGGGCAAAGTTTTATTGATGATATGATTCCCAAAATGCGACAAGCTCTCTATCAAGACATTGGGATTCGCTATCCTGGTATTCATGTTCGAACAGATTCCCCTTCTTTGGAGGGCTATGACTATATGATTCTTCTTAATGAAGTTCCTTATGTCCGAGGTAAAATTCCTCCGAATCACGTATTGACTAATGAAGTTGAAGACAATCTAAGCCGTTATAATTTGCCTTTCATTACCTATAAAAACGCTGCGGGTCTACCTTCAGCATGGGTCAGCGAAGATGCTAAAGCTATTCTTGATAAGGCTGCAATTAAGTATTGGTCTCCCCTTGAAGTGATTATCCTTCACCTCTCTTACTTTTTCCATAAAAGCTCTCAGGAATTTTTAGGGATCCAAGAAGTGCGTTCTATGATTGAATTTATGGAACGCTCATTCCCTGACTTAGTTAAAGAGGTCACAAGGCTGATTCCACTTCAAAAGCTTACTGAGATCTTTAAGAGATTAGTCCAAGAACAAATTTCAATTAAAGACCTTCGCACTATCTTAGAATCTCTAAGTGAATGGGCTCAAACCGAAAAAGACACTGTTCTGCTTACAGAATATGTACGATCTTCTCTAAAGCTTTATATCAGCTTCAAGTTCTCTCAAGGTCAATCTGCAATTTCTGTTTACCTCTTAGACCCAGAAATTGAAGAAATGATTCGTGGAGCAATTAAGCAAACTTCAGCAGGTTCTTATCTTGCTTTGGATCCTGATTCTGTAAACCTGATCTTAAAATCCATGAGAAATACAATTACGCCAACTCCTGCAGGAGGTCAACCACCAGTATTATTGACAGCAATTGACGTAAGAAGATATGTACGAAAATTAATAGAAACAGAATTTCCTGATATTGCTGTGATTTCCTACCAAGAAATCCTACCAGAAATCCGCATCCAACCTTTGGGAAGAATTCAGATTTTCTAATTGATACGTTGTCAGTCATAGGAGGCATATGGCAGCATCAGGAGGCACAGGAGGTTTAGGAGGCACTCAAAACGTCAACCTTGCTGCTGTAGAAGCTGCAGCTGCAAAAGCAGATGCCGCAGAAGTTATAGCCAGTCAAGAAGGCTCTGAGATGAATATAGTCCAGCAATCTCAAGACATGACAAATCCTGCAGCAGCAACACGAACTAGAAAAAAAGAAGAAAAATTCAAAACTTTAGAATCACGAAAAAAAAGTGAAGCAGGCAAGACAGAGAAAAAAGCTGAGACTACGGAAGATAAGTCTGATGCAGATCTTGCTGATAAATATACTGCTGGTAATTCCGAAATTTCTGGTCAAGAACTTCGTGGATTACACGATACTTTAAGTGATGATTCCTCGCCTGAAGAAATTCTTTCTATTCTAAAAGATAAAATCAAAGATCCAGCTCTACAATCCCTAGCTTTGGATTATCTTGTTCAAACGACGTCTTCAACTCGTGGTAAATTAAAAGATGCTCTTATCGAAGCAAGAAATACCCATACAGAACAACTGGGACGAACAGCAATCGGTGGAAAGAATATACTGTTTGCCTCACAAGAGTATGCAGAACAACTTAATGTATCCCCTTCAGGGCTGCGTTCTTTATATTTAGAAGTTACTGGGAATACACATACCTGCGACCAGTTGCTCTCTATGCTTCAAGACCGTTATACATACAAAGATATGGCAATTGTTAGTTCTTTTTTAATGAAAGGAATGTCTACAGAATTAAAAAGACTAGGTCCCTATGTGCCTGGAGCTCAGTTGCAAGTACTCATGACAGAAACTCGCAATTTGCAAGCTGTTCTTACCTCATATGATTATTTCGAAGCTCGAGTCCCTGTTCTATTGGATAGCTTAAAAGCTGAAGGGATTCAAGTCCCCGAAAATATAAATTTTGTTAAGGTTGCTGAGTCTTTTCATAAAGTCATTAATGATAAGTTTCCAACAGCATCTAAGATAGAACGAGAGGTTCGTTCTCTTATAGGAGACGATACTGAATCTGTTACCGGAGTCTTAAACCTATTCTTTACAGCGTTACGTCAAACTTCATCACGTCTGTTCTCGTCAGCAGATAAACGCCAACAGTTGGGAGCTATGATGGCGAATGCTTTAGATTCTGTAAATATAAGTAATGAAGATTACCCTAAAGCCTCCGATTTCCCGAAACCATATCCTTGGTCATGATGTAAAAAAGGATTGTTATGCAAAACCAATTCGAACAACTATTAGAGTCTTTATCCCCACTATTACATACAACACTTGCTCCAGATAAAAATAATTCGTGCTTGATTCGTTTTATTGATACTCAGGTTCCCATTCAAATAGAAGAAGATGGAAATTCTGGTGATCTTGCAGTATCAACAATTCTTGGTCTACTTCCTGAAAATGTATTCCGTGAGCGGATTTTCAAAGCGGCACTCTCTGTAAATGGTTCTTTTCAATCTAATATTAAAGGTATTCTAGGTTACGGTGAAGTCACTCAACAACTTTACCTTTCAGATATCATGAGTATGAATTACCTTAACGGAGAAAAATTATTCGAATACCTTAGACTCTTTGCTATACATGCTAAGATTTGGATAGAATCTTTACGAACCGGTAATCTTCCTGACCTTCATATTTTAGGTATTTATTACGTCGCGTGAATGTCTTACAATATACAAAGCATTCTCCTACAGCACATGCATGGAAGGCTATAGGGATATCTCCCAAACATGGTATTTGTTTACCTCTATTTTCAATACATACACAACAAAGCTGTGGAATTGGTGAATTCTTAGACTTAATTCCTTTAATTTCTTGGTGTGCTAAAAAGGGATTTCGAATTATTCAATTGCTTCCTTTAAATGATACTGGTGAAGACACGAGTCCATATAATAGCATCTCTTCAATAGCTTTGAATCCTCTCTTTCTTTCCCTATCATCTCTTCCAGATATTCATAAAATCCCTCAAGCTGCTAATAAACTACGTGAAATGCAGGAGTTAAGTTCTGCTCCATCGATAAACTATAAGCCAGTTAAAGAAAAAAAGTGGGCATTCCTAAAAACTTATTATCAGAAATGTATTAAACCCTCGATAGAAGAGAATCATAACTTTTTTCAATTTTTAGAAAATGAGCACTATTGGCTTTATCCTTATGCAACCTTTCGTGCACTCAAACATCATATGCATGGTGCACCCATTAATAACTGGCCTAAGTCTTTAACGGATAAGGAAAATTTTCCCTATCTAACTAAAAAATTTTATCACGAAGTTCTTTTCTTTTCTTATCTCCAGTTTCTCTGTTATAAACAACTTATCCAAGTCAAGGCCTACGCAGATCAACTGCATGTGCTTCTTAAAGGAGACCTTCCTATTCTGATTAGCAAAGACAGCTGCGATGTCTGGTACTTCCGAGAATATTTTTCTTCATCACGTTCTGTAGGAGCTCCCCCAGACCTATACAATTCTGAGGGACAAAACTGGCATTTGCCTATCTATAACTTTTCAAAACTTGCTCAAGATGACTATATCTGGTGGAAAGAACGTTTAAAATATTCTCAAAATTTCTACTCACTTTATCGGTTAGACCATATTGTAGGCCTGTTCCAATTATGGATCTGGGACTCTTTAGGCAATGGCAAATTTGTTCCAGAGAATCCTAAAGATTACATCAAACAAGGGAAGAATATCCTCTCTGCAATGCTTACCTCTTCATCTATGCTCCCCATTGGAGAAGATTTAGGGACTATTCCTGCAGACGTCAAAATAACACTAACACAGTTAGGGATCTGTGGAACACGGATTCCTCGATGGGAACGTAACTGGCAAAGCAACTGTGAGTTTATTCCCTTGAAAGATTATAGTCCGCTTTCAGTAACAACACTCTCTACTCATGATTCCGATACCCTTGGGCAATGGTGGGTGAACTCACCTAAAGAAGCCAGGCAGTTTGCTAAATTTCTAGACATCCCTTTTCAGCAATCTCTGACCCCAAGCATTCAAAAAGATATTTTAAGGATTTCCCATCAATCTGGATCTATCTTTCACATCAACTTACTAAATGATTACCTTGCCCTCTGTCCTGATCTAGTATCAAAAAATCTGAAAAGAGAACGAATCAATACGCCAGGTACTGTTTCTAAAAAGAATTGGTCCTATAGAGTTTTACCTCCTTTAAATGATCTTTTTTCTCATAAAAAATTTAATCTTTACATTGATGAAATTCTCTCAGAACTTTAAGAAAAATCAATAAAATCTTCTAAAAATCCCTAAATCTCAAAAAATCAGTAAAATTTATTATAATCAATAATTCCTAAAGTAGCTTGGTCCTTATCAACACCGAACAATATAATTTTCTAAGAAAAGCTCTTTCCCATATATTCAAAAAGCTCTAGTATGGATTCCTTTTCATAGAGTTACTTTATTTAACTGATACTAGAGAATTCATAGGAAGAATATGTCAAGAAAATGCCCACTTACAGGAAAAAAACCTCGCCGTGGTTACAGCTATACAATTCGAGGTATTGCTAAAAAGAAAAAAGGAATTGGCTTGAAGGTAACAGGGAAAACTAAACGAAGATTTTTCCCTAATATGTTGACCAAACGCTTATGGTCTACAGAAGAAAATCGTTTTCTTAAGCTAAAAATTTCTGCTAGTGCTCTGCGTCATATCGATAAACTTGGATTACAAAAAGTTATCGAAAGAGCAAAAAGCAAGAATTTTTAATTTATATCAAGTGTAAGGGAAGTATTTATGTCTTTTCTAAGGCGTCATATTTCCCTTTTTCGTTCACAAAAACAACTTGTTGATATTTTTTCTCCTGTAAATCCTTATCTTGAATTAGCTGAAATTCATCGTCGTGTTATTGAAAATCAAGGTCCAGCGCTTCTTTTCCATAATGTCTTAGGATCGCCATTTCCAGTCCTTACGAACTTCTTTGGAACGAAATATCGTGTTGATCAACTATTTGCTCAAGCTCCTGACGATCTTATAGCTCAAGTCACACGCCTGCTTTCCTCTCCTCTGAGTTTTTCCTCTCTATGGAAATCACGTAACTTATTAAAAAGAGGATTAACTTTAGGACTGAAAAAAACGCGATTAAAAGGTTTTCCCTTTATTTCCATGCCCAAAGTCAATCTAGATCTTTTGCCTCTGCTAACAAGCTGGCCTGAGGACGGTGGAGCCTTCATTACACTTCCTCTTGTCTACACAGAATCCCCAACTCTTGGTACACCTAATCTTGGGATGTATCGCATGCAACGATTTAATCAAAGTACCTTGGGGCTTCACTTTCAAATCCAAAAAGGGGGAGGTATGCATCTTTATGAAGCAGAAGAAAAACAACAACATCTTCCTGTTACAGTTTTTCTATCAGGCAATCCCTTTTTAACTCTTTCTGCAATTGCACCATTGCCAGAAAATATTTCTGAGCTTTTATTTGCCACCTTTCTCCAAGGATCAAAGTTTCTTTATAAAAAAATAAAAGATCATCCCCATCCTCTACTCTATGATACAGAGTTCATTCTGATAGGAGAATCCCCTGCAGGAAAGCGTCATCCGGAAGGTCCCTTTGGAGATCATTTTGGTTACTATAGTCTACAACATGATTTTCCTGAATTCCGTTGTCATAAAATCTATCATAGAAAGGACGCTATTTATCCTGCTACAGTCGTTGGAAAACCCTACCAAGAGGACTTCTATTTAGGTAATAAACTGCAAGAATATCTCTCCCCTATATTTCCTCTAGTTATGCCTGGTGTAAGGAACCTCAAAAGTTATGGAGAGTCAGGGTTTCATGCACTTACTGCTGCTATTGTCAAAGAACGTTACTGGAGAGAATCTCTAGCAACAGCTCTTAGAATTCTTGGGGAAGGTCAACTTTCCTTAACAAAGTTCCTAATGATCACAGATCAAGAGGTCTCTCTCGAAAAATTCACTGTAGTCCTTGAAACGATCTTGGAACGTCTTCAACCACATCGGGACCTGATTATTTTCTCAGAAACTGCAAATGATACTTTAGACTACACAGGACCGAGCTTAAATAAAGGCTCTAAAGGAATCTTTATGGGTATAGGAACAGCAATTCGGACTCTTCCTTATAAATATCGGGGAGGAAAGCTTCCTGGAGTTCAAGACCTCGCTCCTTTCTGTCGTGGATGTTTAGTATTAGAAACTTCAATGCAAAGCCTATGTCTGAAATCTCTCCTCTCCCACCCTGATCTAAAGCAGTGGCCCCTAATTATCCTTACTGATAACCTGAAGAAAACTATACAAAGTGAAAAGGATTTTCTCTGGCAGACCTTTACACGATGTGCGCCAGCAACAGATCTCCATACTCTCTATACTCACTTTTCTAACCATCGCCCAAACTATACTTTGCCTTTGATTATTGATGCACTGATGAAGCCTTCCTACCCTAAGGAAGTTCAGGTAGACCCATTCATAGAACAAAAAGTCTCTCAACGTTGGCACGAATATTTCCCGAATCAAGAAACGTGCTATATCTAAAAATAAATTTTATTTATTAAAAAATAGAATAAAGTATTTTTATTTTTATATTTAAAAATATATAAAAACAAAAAACTACTTTTAAGAGTAAAAAAATGAACAAAAAACAAAAAGCTAAATTAAAAATCTCTTTTATCATTAGTGCTATGATTTTAATAGGAGTTTTTGCTCGAGCTCCTCGTCATGATACTTTTAAAACTTTTCTCAAGTCCCAAGAAGCGACGATATACTCTAATCAATGTAACGATGACATACGCACCGTTCTATGTAATGCTATAGAACATGCTGACCAAGAAATTTTCATGCGCATTTATAATTTCTCTGAACCTAAAATCCAACAAAGTATAGTTCGACAATCCCAAGCAAAAAAAAACATTACTATCTACTATCAAAAATTTAAAATTCCCCAAATCTTAAAACAACAAAGTAACGTTATCCTGATTGAACAACCTCCACTAGGACGCAAGCTCATGCACCAAAAAGCGCTTGCTATAGACAAAAAAGATGCGTGGTTAGGATCTGCGAACTATACGGATCTTTCTCTATGTTTAGATAATAATCTTATTTTAGGAATACATAGTTCGGAGCTCTGCGAACTTATCATCACAAATACCTCTGGGGACTTTTCTATAAAAAATCAGACAGGCAAATATTTTGTCCTTCCCGAAGCTCAACAATTAGCGCTAGAAACAGTACTTCAAAAAATTCGCACTGCTCAAAAAACAATACGCGTCGCTATGTTTGCTCTTACACATCCAAAAATTATTGAAGCCTTACATCAAGCAAAGCAGCGAGGCGTTCAGGTAGATGTCATTATTGATAAAAGTCACAGAAAATTAACTTTTAATCAATTAAAACAATTAAATATCACAGAACCTTTTATCTCTATAAATACTGCTCCATCTACACTACATCATAAATTTGCAGTTATAGATAATAAATCTCTATTCATGGGGTCTATAAATTGGTCAAAAGGAGGGTTCTCTTTAAACGAAGAAAGCTTTATCCTTTTGGAATATCTAAGCAAACGGCAAATAAAAAAACTACACACCATCTGGAAAAAACTGACTAAATATTCAGAGGATCCCCTAACCACTTCTCTAGAGGCAAATATCATAGGAGAAGATCTAGCTATAAATACTCGAAAAGCAGCGTGAATACTTAAGATCATAGTAACTAAAAATAGTTTTAGACCTCCTCCTCATCCTTTTGATAAAAAAGAGTAGAGGCGGTCTCTAGGATTCCTTTATTTCTAGCAATCACCCAAGCTTCTGCTGCAGCTGCAATTGCTTGAGAAGCTGCAGCTCCTAAGGAAATACTTTTTTTCTTTGTAACCTTAACGCAAGGCCTTTTCTTATTTTTTTCGTCTTGTTCTTGGTCTTCTTTCTTCCTGTTAAAGTTACGTAAAGTTTTAAAATCTAAACGCACATGACGTAGTTGAGAAAGTAGGATTTTTGCTTGCTTTTGTCCTAAGAGCTTGTAACGATGTTTTTGCTTCTTTTCTTCCTTTTCACGATCTCCAATTGCAAGCAAAGCAAGACGGATTGCTTCGTTCGTAGCAATCTCTTCTGAAATCTTTTTTGCTAAAGGTAAGTTTTGCTGGGAGTCTCTACCGACATTTTGTGCCAATACAGCACCATAGGGATCAAAACGAATTATGCGCATAACATTAACCTAAAACTCTAAATATCCTTAGATAATTTTTTTCCCTTCTTATTCTGACGAAAAACTTTTTCAGAAGATCCCTTTCTTTGATCTCCAAAACCACCGCTTCCTCCACTATCATCATGAACAGAAGAAGCTTCAGGCTTGCCTTGAACTGATACTCTTGAGGTCCCTGAAAAAGGCTGAGGAGAACGAAGTATAATCGGTGGCTCTACAGCAACATTCCGATATTGATAAATCAAGGGATCCGGAGGAGCTCCAGGCCCCTTATGAGCTTCAACCTTATCTTTATATTCATGGGTAGAACGTGGTGTAGGAGCAAGTAAGGATATGCCTCTTTCTGTAAGAAAATGATATGATGAACTTACAGCATCGCTTCCTAATGGTCCCCCTAATCCACTTGCGATAGGGAGCACACTCTGCCGACTAACAGGGAAAAAATTCTGGCTACTATTTTCTGGATTTTTGAATGCTGTAGATTCCTTTTGCTGTGGTTTAGAGACCGTACCTGAAGCTTGCTGTTCTCTAGGAAAGCGGTATCTGTTTTCCGTATGAGACAAATTTTCAATTGAAGCATTCTGTGGTTTACTCTCTTTAATCGGATTAAAGTGTGTTTGACTATCTTTTCTTTTTATCCCAAGGGATTTATTTTTAGGTTTATCTCCAGAGGACTGAGCGGATATAGTTCCCGAAAACTTAGGAGCAGGGAATTTCGTAGAAGGACTAAACCAACTAGAATCAATGGAATAAATCTCTCCAGATTTTCCCCCTACAAGAAGGCTGGCCATTGCACGAGCTAACATGATTTGATCCTCGGTTATATCATCTCGACTTTTCTTTTTTTCGGCTTCCTTTTGTGCTTTCTCCAGGGTATTCGAATCTAAAGCCTGCGTTCCTTCTGGAATAGATTCTGAAGAATCAGAAGAGGACGACTTTACCTTTCCTTGACTTGCTTTAAAGGGAGGCATTGCTGTACTAACTTCTTCTCTCGCTAAATCAGAAAGATCTACCATTCCTTCATTCACTGTTGCCATGGCTCTACGCACTAAGGAAGAAGTCTCGACATTTGGATCCAAAAGAAAACTTATCATTTCGCCTCCTAGACGAGCGGCAGTCCAAGCGTTCACCTTTTGCTCGTTCATGGGCATTAATGCCCTTTGTAAAGATCCAAAGGAAACCACTGAACTCGCTTCCGAAGAACTAGAGCTCTTGCTGCTTATGCCAGAAGAAAATTGTGAAGATTGTAAAGAATTTAAAGTAAGACTAGAAATATCCGATGAACTCCCGCCAAATCCTGAAGCATCTAAAAAAAATCCCTGCATTTCAGGAGAAATGCGATTACCCTTTTTGGTGGCAACATCCATGTTTGTCGGTAGCAAAGACATTCCCTCTCCATTATCAGAAGCTCGCTTTGCAGAAACTCGAGAAGCCCGTGAGCCAAACCCAGACATGAATCCCTGCAAACTAGCACGCATCTTAGAAAAAGTGCTTCTCAATCGAGATTTCGGTGAATTTGATGTTCGATCTTGAGTCTTGCGGTACTTAGCCTTATTAATTTCTGTTTCAGTTGCATACATCCCTGTAGATCCTGAACGCACTAAATTTTCCTCGTTAACAGAGGAGGCCCGCGTGGTCTCAGAAAATATAGATTCTTCGGGTGCAGAAAGACCTGGTGCCTGCTTTCCCTGAAGAGCAGGACTCCAATTACTCGGATCTGAGGAAGGCTGAATGCCTCCACCGCTTGAAACAGCCATAACTATTCTCTGAATTTAAAAAATAAAAATTAAGGTTATTTATAATTTTAAAACAAAAAATAATTAATTTAAAAAAAAGAACTTACAAACAAATTCTAAACAATCAAGTTTTCATAAATAAAAAAAAACGCAAGGTAAAATACCTTGCGTAAAAAAAATTTATGAAAAGACAGAGATCAGCGAGTAGATGCAAAAAAATGCATCTTTATCGAGCTAGAGGGATCGCTCAGATCCGACTGTCCTAATATTAAGATTTTGGAGATCTTAATATTAAGACAGTTCCCAGCTCGCAATTAACTACCCAGGCTTCCTGTCATTTCATCACGGGATAGTCCCGTTCTGCGATTTTTTTTATCCAACTCTACCTACAGACGAACAGAATATTTACTAAAATGGTCCTTATCAGCAAAAACGAAGCCATTCTCATAATTGAAAATTAATACTTTATTTGGATCTTTCTTCTGAAAATCTAAAAGAGAACGGACTAAGTAATCGTACTCTTGAGCACGGTCTTTAAGATTTTTCTCTTCATTAACAATAAGAAACTCACGGCGGTTCCTATTTTTTATTCGCTTAGACTTCTTTAATACTTCCGTTGACTTCTTTTGAATCACCCGAGCCAAAACTTTATCACTTCTGTTCTTCTTTGGCTTTCTCATAAAATTATAAAAACAAATTACTAAACTAATTTTAAATTAAAATATTATTTATTATAAAAATAATTTTAATTAAGATCAGAAATATAATCCAAGAACAGCGCAAGTCATTATTAAAAAATGTTTTAGATAAAAATAAAACCTAAAGATAAGAATTCTATACTCTGCTATAGACACTAGACGCTAAAAATATGGGAAAAAAACTCTTAAACTTAATGCCTACACTATGCTTCCCTTGACAACTCCGCGCAAGTGCCTAATTCTATGTATTTTATATATGTTAATTCTGCCTATTTTTTTCCCTACAGCAAATGTAGTGGTTTTTTCCTCTTATATTGTTCTATGTTTCTATCATTTTTCAAAAGACAAGGGATTGTTTCTTTCCCTAGGCTGTGGTGTTTTAAATGATCTTGCATCAGGAAGTGGGGGAGTATTTCTTCTTCTTTATCCCTTAGCGACTCTCGTAGCGTATAAGGCTCATCTCATCTTTGCGAAAGAAAGTAAAATTGCTTTACTCATTGTGAATATGATTTTCTGTTTCACTTTTTTAATCCTAACTATTCCTGCCTATGCCTTATTTGGCCACCAGATACATTGGTCTATAGATTTCTTAATTTCGCCTCTAAGATGTTCTTTCTTGGATAATCTCATCTTCAGCTCCTTAATCTATATACTCCCTTGCGCAATAAACTCGGGAATTCGTAAACTCGTGTCTTTTATTAGGAGATTAGTATGTTGCTGAAAGGGCTTCCTGTAGCTGAAAAAATTCTTCTAAAACTTAAAAAAGAAATCTCTCAACATCCTATTCCTCCAGGACTTGCCGTAGTTCTTATTGGCAATGACCCTGCATCCGAAGTTTATGTTGGAATGAAAGTCAAAAAAGCCACAGAAATCGGGATCATTTCTAAAGCTCATAAGCTGCCTTCAGACTCAACCCTATCTTCAGTGCTTAAATTAATACAACGACTCAACGAAGATCCTAGTATCCACGGTATTCTTGTCCAACTTCCTCTTCCTAAGCACTTAGATAGTGAAGTTATCCTTCAATCCATCTCTCCAGACAAGGATGTTGATGGCCTTCATCCTATAAACATGGGGAAATTACTTACTGGAAATTTCAATGGACTTGTTCCCTGCACCCCCGCAGGTATTGTTGAACTCCTTAGCTATTACGAGATTCCCCTTGCTGGTCGCCATGTAGCCATTTTAGGAAGAAGCAATATCGTAGGGAAACCATTAGCGGCCCTCATGATGCAAAAACATCCTCAAACCAATTGCACCGTTACTGTTTTGCATAGCCACTCTAAAAATCTTCCAGAAATTTTAAAGATAGCAGACATTATTGTTGCTGCTGTAGGCGTACCACTCTATATAAAAGAAACTATGGTGGCACCACACGCGGTAGTTGTAGATGTAGGGACAACAAGAGTGCCTGCAGATAACGCAAAGGGCTATACTCTAGTCGGGGATGTCGATTTTAATAATGTAGTGACGAAATGTGCAGCAATAACTCCGGTTCCTGGAGGAATTGGTCCCATGACTGTAGCTATGCTAATGAATAATACATGGCAATGTTATCAAAAATTCTCTTAAGCCTTCTATGCCTAGGACTCTTTTCCTGCTCGCAGGAGTCCACAATAATTGAAGGAGAGGAAATGACAATCTCTTATCGTATTATTATTGGAAAATCTTTATCTGTGAAAGAAAAAAGAGAACTATCCCAACAAATCCGTGGATGCTTTCATAGGATCAATTCTATTTATAACAACTGGAATCCTGATTCAGAGCTCTCTATAATTAATCGAGCTCCAGCAGGAATTCCTATAACCCTATCTACAGAACTTGCGGGTTTCCTAAATGAGGTAGATAAAATTTACAAACTTTCAGAAGGGCGATTTGATCCCACGTTAGGACATCTAAAAACATTATGGATCCTCTATCTAAAACGCCAAGTCCTACCTCCTCAAGCAGTTTGGGAAGAACATTATAAAGAAATAGGATGGAAACACCTGACTTTTAATTTCGAGACCAAAAGTCTAATTAAAAATCATCCCGAAGTACAACTGGACCTCTGTGGAATTGTTAAGGGCTATGCCGTAGACTGTTTAAATGAGATTTGTAAAAATGTTTGCCCTAATAACTATGTAGAATGGGGAGGGGAGATAAAGACCTCCGGTCACCACCCCTCAGGAAGACCTTGGCGTGTTTTCTCTACAGCTACAAGTGAAATTTTGGATATCAACAATATAGGGATTGCTACTAGCGGAAATGATTTTCAGAAGTGGTTTATTAACGGGAAAACTTACACACACATTCTTGATCCTCAAACAGGAAAGCCTCTGGAGCTAACAACCTACCCTATCCAATCTGTTTCGGTAGTCCATCCTAGTTGTACATACGCTGATGCTATTGCTACTATTCTCATGACCTTTACATCTAAAGCAGAAGCAAAAAGATGGGCAGAAGAACATCACTTCCTAGCCTATATCAATGACAACGCCTCTTCATAGCAGCTGCAGCCTCGCGTTCTCTCTCTCTCTCTATGATGGCTTGACGTTTGTCATAAGTTTTTTTCCCACGACAGCAGCCTAATCGAATCTTAATATAGCCACGGCTAAAAAACATCCCTAAAGGAATCAAAGTTATGCCTTTCTGAGCAACCTTCCCCTCCAATTTACGAATCTCATATCTATGAAGAAGAAGTTTACGTTTACGACGCTCTTCATGATTATAGATATTTCCAAACCGATAGGGAGCAATACTAGCATTTAATAGCCACGCCTCACCTTTAGAAATTGCTACATAAGCATCACTGAGATTTCCCCCATGATCACGCAAGGACTTAATCTCAGTTCCAGTTAGAATAATCCCCGCCTCTAAAGTCTCGATAACTTCGTAGTTACGTAGAGCTTTGCGATTAGAAACAATTTCTTTTTGTGTCATAAGATCCTCCCCCTTATGTTGGGGATAAAGGCAAGTATAACAAAAAGTAGTTTTTCGTTCTTAAGACAATGAGTAGGAAACCCTCTATCTTGAAAGAAGATGATCCCAACTCAAGTCTTCTTACTACCAAAATATCTAGAAGACCAGAAAATCCCTTTATAGTAATATCCCGTTCGTACCTCTAAGATCTCTTGTAGAGAGGCACAGCCCCTTCATATAAAGAAAAAAGACTCCTCAGGTTATAGGAAAATATGAAATTTGTTGTATCCCGAAATGAGCTAGGAAACCTTATAAAAAAAATTCAAAGTGTCGTACCTCAAAACACTCCGATTCCTGTACTCACCCACGTCCTAATCGAAACTTATAATGACGAATTGGTTTTTACTGCTACCGACTTAACAGTAAGCACACGTTGTGTTACCAAGGCTAAAGTCTATGAAAAAGGGGCAATTTCTATCCCATCAAAGAGATTCTTTCAGTTGGTTAAAGAATTAACAGAAGCGAATCTAGAAATTTCTTCATCCGTTGGGGAAATGGCACAAATCACTTCAGGGTCCTCATGCTTCCGCCTACTGAGTATGGAAAAAGAAGATTTTCCTATGCTTCCTGATATACAAAATGCTATGCACTTTTCCTTACCTGCTGAACAACTAAAAACAATGCTACAAAGAACTTCATTTGCAGTATCTCGAGAAGAAAGCCGCTATGTTCTTACTGGAGTTCTTCTCTCTATAGCGCACGGCATTGCTACTATTGTAGGGACCGATGGAAAACGATTAGCAAAAATAGATGCCGAAATCACTATGGATAAAAGCTTTGTTGGTGAATACATTATTCCAATAAAAGCAGTAGAGGAAATTATAAAAATGTGCTCCGATGATAGCGAAGCTACCATTTTCTTAGACCAAGATAAAATCGCTGTTGAATGCGAAAATACACTGGTTATTACAAAATTACTCGCGGGCGAATTTCCAGATTTCTCTCCTGTAATCTCTACAGAAAGCAGCGTAAAACTTGATTTGCATCGAGAAGAACTCATTACCTTACTCAAACAAGTTGCGTTGTTTACAAATGAGTCCTCACACTCCGTCAAGTTTTCTTTCTTACCTGGAGAGCTTACGCTAACAGCAAATTGTACTAAGGTAGGTGAAGGGAAAGTAAGTATGGCGGTAAATTATTCTGGAGAACTCCTCGAAATCGCATTTAATCCCTTTTTCTTTTTAGACATTCTGAAACATAGTAAGGATGAGCTAGTCTGCCTAGGGATCTCTGATTCCTATAATCCTGGAATCATTACAGATTCTGCCTCAGGTTTATTTGTCATTATGCCTATGAGATTACATGATGATTAATAACTCACCCAAGGGATTTCTCTTGAATCTCTACCCTGCTGATTTTTATGAAAATCTGCTCTCTGAAGCTAAAAAACTTCCGTAATCATAGTGATTTAGAAATTTCACTTTCTCCTAAACTCAACTATATTGTCGGCAAAAATGCTCAAGGAAAAACAAACCTTCTAGAAGCCTTTTACGTTCTCTCCTTAGGAAGATCTTTTCGCACACAGCATCTTACAGATACCATAACTTTCGGATCTCCTTACTTTTTTTTAGAAACACAATTTAAGAAAGATGAACTTCCTGAAACTCTATCTATTTATACAGATAAGCACGGGAAAAAAATTATTTATAACCAAGCTCCAATAAAAACTCTATCTCGGCTCATAGGGAAATTACCTATTGTTCTTTTTTCTTCACAAGATCGTCTCTTAATCTCAGGGACTCCTACCGACCGTCGTCTCTTCCTTAACCTACTTCTATCTCAATGTGATAGCTATTATACGCACGCCTTATCATATTACCATCGCACACTCCAACAGAGGAATGCTCTGTTGAAAAGCAAGCAAACCCAGACTCTTTCTGCCTGGAACGAAGAATTAATAAAACATGGAACATACTTATCAATTCAACGTTTCCTCTGTACCCAAAAGCTCTCAGCTTTATCGAAAGAACTCTGGTCCAATAATCTAAAAGAACAATTAGCCTTAAAATTTAAGTGTTCCCTAATCAAAAATTCGAATATTTCTGAAATCATTATAGCTCAAGAGTTTCGCAAGCAACTCTCGACGTCACTTTCTCGAGATCTTGAGTCAGGAAGCACCTCAGTAGGTCCTCATCGAGATGACTTTCTACTCACTATTAATCACATGCCTGTATCACAATTCTCTAGCGAAGGGCAAAAACATAATCTCTTAGTAATCCTAAGACTTGCTGAGTGCCTCTATCTACGGCAAGTCCACAACATATCGCCCTTAGTCTGTCTTGATGATATCCATGCAGGACTAGATAGCGAACGCGTTTCTCAAATCCTAGACCTTACTTCTAATCTAGGTCAAACTCTGATTACCTCGAACCAGGTGCATCAGAAACTTCCAAAAACGAGTCTTATTTTAAATATTGATAATGCTCAAGTTTCCGAAAAAATTATCTAAAATTACAAATTATTTGTTCTTTTATATTCAAAGTTAGCTAATTAGTTATTTTTAATAATAAGTAATAACAAACATATTCTTTTTTAATAAAAAACTTATTTAAAATAATTATATCGGTGACAAATGAAGAAATTTTTATTAAGTATACTTTTTCTAGCTGTTGGTAATCCCTTATTCTCGGAAACCTCAGTAATCCAAACCCTTCCGTCTGGGATTGGAGGGTTAAAGGAAACATCACAGCGAAAAGAATCCGTGGTCTGCATACACGCATTCTTAAGATCATATACATCTTTAAAGCCGATCGCTCGCGTTTTAGAAAAAGAGCACTACGATGTCTTTATTTGGAATTATGAAACTCGTAAGTTTACTCTAGAAAGGCACGCTGAACACCTGAATCGCCTATTAAAAAAAATTGCTGAACTCAAGCCTGGAGTCCCTATAAATTTTGTAACTCATTCCATTGGAGGAGTCATTGTCCGTGTAGCACTTGCTCTCCCTGATTGTCCCGAAGAAGCCAAAAAAGGAAAAGCTATTCTTATGGCCCCACCAAATGCAGGATCCACACTTGCCAGACGTTATAGATGTATAAAATTTGTGCAATTTGTATTCGGAGGAAAACTAGGAAGACAGCTACTTACTTATTGTCCTAAAAAGATGCTGAATGTAGGTAAGCTTCCCTCATCTCTAGATGTGCTTGTTCTCAGTGGAAACAAAAAAAGCAAATTTCTCCCTTTCCGCCTACCGTACGAAAATGATGGGAAAGTCTGTATCATAGAGACAAAACTAGATACACCACATAAAGCCTATGTTCTCCATACCAGCCATACCTATATCATTACTAACCGTAAGTCACTCTACCTTATGAAGGAGTTTTTAAAAAAAGGAAACAACACCCCCATAATCGAACGCGTCGCTGAACAAGATTTAGTACAAACAGTTCTTGAGGATAAGCAAAAGAATTCAAGACTCAAACCTTATCCCAATAAAGATATTTATGTTATACACTGTTTTGGTTCTCGTCCCTACACTCTTTATGGATTTCCAAAAAAATGGAATCCTAACCAAAAAAGCGAAATAAATCCTGAAAAGTTAGAAAAATAAAGAAAAGGATTAATAAAAAGGTGAAGGGGATTAATATCTTCTCCACAATCTTCATGTTCAAACGTCTTCTTGTGATTATTTCCCAAAAACATAGAAGAATATACCCACCATCCAAAACAGGAATCGGGAGTAAATTTAAAACAGCAAGATTCATACTAATCAAACCGATCCAAAAAAGTGCTTCAGAAAATCCTACAGACCATCCCGTATGTAGAATTTGGACAATGCCAACAGGTCCAGAAAGCCATTGGGGACTCAAATGTCCGGTAATCAATGCTTTCAAAGTACTAAGACTCTCCTTGGTAATATTCATCAACATAACTGTCGGAGAAGGATTATACTTTACCGGAAGATCTTTTAAAGATATTCCTAAAGATAATCTTTGTTTTTCAATATCAAGACGTTCTAGATAATATCTTTGTTTATCCTTGTTCTTGATCTTCTTAGCTACCTCCAATTGTTTGTCTAATTTTTCGGAAGAATAGATATCAATCCAAGGACGAGGTTGAATAGAGTCAAGAAGACGGTAGGGTCCTGCTGTTTTTACTTGCTGAAGGTCTCCTAGATGGTTTAGTATTTTTAATAGGTCTTTTGAATGATAAGAAGCTATAAACTTCTTATCCGCATCCAAAGAATTGACCTCTTCAAGTTCTTCTGGACTCATCTCTTGAACAATCATAGAGACTCGATGCTCCTGAACTAGACGCAAAATATCTGCACTTCCCGAAACAGGAGTTCCATCAATCGCCACAATACGATCTCCAAGATGTAATCTTTCTGTAAATTCTGGCAAAGAGGATTCTGGATCTATGGGAGAAAGCTCCCCCTCAATATACCCATAACTATTGATTATATAGGGCAAAGTATACAAAGAAGACCACTTACCTTTGAGTCCAGCCTCGTATTGTGTATCTATAAGTTCATTACGCACATAGGGAGTATAGTACAAAACTGAAGCTAACACTCTAGGCTGACGAGAAAATAAGATCTCTCCATTACGCGACACCTTAACAAAAGCATAAGACTCATTCAGAATTTGAGATAACTGAGACATAGAAAAAAGTAGAGAGCCATCCATCCATACTAGACGATCATTATGACGCAATTGTGAGTTCGCCATCGGAGAATTCTCAGGCAATCCCACCTGATGACGATATAAAAGATAGCTAGCCCCAGAACAAGGGAGTCCTGCTTTAGTAGGATCGAACTCTACGTCAAGACTGAAATCTTTGTTAGGGACTGCTAGGTAACCTGGACGTGTAACCTCTAGATTTAAATGCCCCTCTAATAAAGAGGCAGTTAACATGTCTTTATCTCCTTGATAAAGTTTTCCATTACATATCCGCACCTCGTCTCCAGGAAGCAATCCTTCAGCTTGTAAAATGGGATGAACCCAACCAACAACTCGAGAACAGTCACTATAATTTTTATTTCTACCTCCATTCATATAAAGAATAGTAAAAGCAAGGAAAGCCAAAAGAATATTAGCAACAGGACCTGCAAAAAGAACAAGCATTCTCTTCCAAGGAGGCTTGCTAAAAAATCCATTAGGGATATCATAAACAGACTCTATCTGTTTCCCCTCTTTTTCTTTCAAACGTTCCATACCTCGGATGCGAACATACCCCCCAAACGGAATACAGCCAATGCGATACTCAATGCTACCTAAGCGCTTTTTAAATAAAGCAGGGCCAAAACCTATGCTAAAACTCTCTACAGCCATTCCTACAGCTTTTGCTGCTATTAAATGGCCAAGTTCATGAATTAACACTAATATCCCTAAAGCTAGGGCAGCTAGAATAAAATAGATTATTGTCATATACCTACTCGATTATATTTCTTGAGCAAGAGCTCTAGCTTCACCATCTACTTCCAAAATATCTTCTAGAGAGTGGCAGGCATAAACCTTATGAGATTCCATAAGAGTCGTTAATTTTTGCAAAATATCGCACCAGGAAATCTCATCAGAAAGGAATCTATGCACTAAAATTTCATTAGCTGCATTAAAAAAACTTCCTGCAGATCCCTGATATTCTAATACCTGCCGCGCTAAACGAATGCTAGGAAATCGCTCCTCATCTATCGGGAAAAAGTCTAGAGTATGCTTCTTAGAAAAATCCATCCCCTCCCTAGGAGATGGGAAACGCTCTGGAGCTGTTAAAGCATATTGTATTGGGAAAAGCATATCAGGAGGATTCATTATAGAAATCACACTGCCATCTTGTAGCTCGACCATACCATGAATCAAGCTCTGAGGATGAATAACAGCAGTGATCTCGATATTTTTTAAGTCAAACAGCCAATAAGCCTCTATAATTTCGAGTCCCTTATTCACTAATGTCGAAGAATCTACAGTTATTTTAGCCCCCATATTCCATATAGGATGGTTCAAAATATCTTGTTTTGTCACACGATTCAGCTCTTCTAGTGACTTGTTAAACAAAGGTCCTCCAGAAGCTGTGAGAACTAACTTTTTAATTCCTTCACTTGCTCTTCCCTCCAAACACTGGTATAAAGCATTATGTTCGCTATCTATTGGAAGAATCTGCGTATTATACTGCTTTGCTGTCTCAGACACCAATTTCCCAGCACAAACTAAAATCTCTTTATTAGCTAAAGCCAGCATTTTTCTTTTTTTTATAGCCTCTAGAATAGCCGGTAATGCCTCTATCCCGGAAGAAGCAGCAACAACCATGCTTACTGCATCCATAACACAAAGCTGTATCAAACCTTCTTGTCCTAGAAAAAATTGAATGCCGGAAAATCTGCGACAGGCTTCTTTATAAACATCTTCGTGATAAACCGCAGCAGCTAGAGGAGAAAATTCCTCAAGTTGCTCAAAAAACAACCTTGAATTATTCCCATAAGAAGCCATCGCAATAATTTTAAATTTTGAAGGATAACGTCTAACAATTTCTAATGTTTGACGACCGATACTACCTGTTGACCCCAGAACAGCTAAATGTTTCAAGCATACTACCTTTAACTAGGTGAAAAAGAGAATCATACTCTGCAAGTCAAAGAATTGTCAATTCTCTATTAATACTATTTCTTCTCTAAAGCCTCTCTACAAATATAGTCACCTAAACTCTCAGACTTCATTCTTTTAAACCAAAGTTATGATTCTAAACTGTTTTGATGTCCTTTTTCAAAATTTTTAGTGAAATTATTTCTAAAATAGCTCGTAAGCTTAACAAAGACATACATAGCTGTCAAAAGCACCACAGATATCCCTGAAGTCGATAAACCAACGCCATAAGCACTTAAAATAGCTCGTGAACAAGCAGGGGCTAAAAATGAAGTGGCAAGACTAAAGACTAGAGACCAACCCATAAGACCACCTATCGATTTGGCTATAATCTTACCAATAAGTGTAGGAATAATTAAAAAAGCAAGAGCCATCAGCACGCCTACAGCCTTAAAAGCCCCTACAAGACATGCAGAAAGTTGAAATATAATTAAATAATCAACTAATCGAGTTGGTATTCCCAAGGACGTCGCAAATACACAGTCAAAGGAAGTACACACTAAACTACGAAATGCAAAGATAGCAATCATAGCATTAGCTAAAACAACAATAGCCACAGGAAAAATATCTCCTTGATTTAAAGAATCTGCGTTTCCTAATACAAGTTCTGTTCCTATATGAGCGTTCCTTGTTATAAAGACTAATAAGACTAGACTAAGAGAAAATAATAAAGAAAAGACAAAAGCTGTGCTGCTCTCCTCTCCAACTTTAAATGTATTACGAATAAAGTAGATAAGAAAACCTGTAAGTAAAGCCGTTGCCGTTGCCGCAAGAGTTAACGTACTCAAAGATAAGGTAGTGAGCTGATGTGTAAATAAACAAACACAGACCAAACCAAAAAGTACAGTATGAGATACCGCATTAGCATACATAGCCATTTTCTTTAAGACCAAAAATGTTCCTGCAAATGCACCCGAACAAGAAATAGCAAGAAAAACTATAACCTGAACGTCATCAATATATAGAGAACTAGAAAAAAGTCTTCCGGAAAACAACCGCGAAAAAAACACTAAAAAAAATTGAAAAAAAGATACTCCATAATATGGAGAAACTCCCAAAACCATTACTCCTCCCTTTTTTTGTCAGGGATAATTTGCTGATGGGGATCATAAAAAGGATTATTTAATATTTCTGTCAGCGTATTATCTAATTCTTCAGTAAGAACATGCTCTATCTCTTCAGCCAATTCATGAACATTTTCTTTGCTAAAGTCTAAAGAGTGTACAAGATACGACTCCCACAATCTATGAGCACGGACTAGCCCTAAAGCTTTAACCTTGCCTTTTTCTGTAAGTCGATAACGATCGCTTTCTTTGATCACATAACCTTTCCATTCTAAAATCCAAACCCTCCATGTAGGGAAAGGTTTGGGGCCAAAGTATTCCTGGTATTTATCACTACAGACAAAGTCTCGAACACTAATATTCTCCAAGCAATTATGAGACGCATGCCAAAATATCTTTAAGAGATGCTCTTGATGTTTTGAAAAAGAAAAACACTTTTTACGAAAAGTTCGAGTCACCCACCCATATTTTGGAGAAAAAAGTAAACACATACATGCTAATACTCCAGAACAAACTACAACTAAAGGTCCCGTAGGCAATGTGACAAAAACTGTTTGCTTCCCTATAACAGCATGACATCCAAATGCCACAGAAATATAACTTCCTAAAGCTCCAGAAATCCCACCAAAACATGCAGATAAAACAAGCATTGTGCTTAAACGATCTGAAAGCTGCCGAGCACCTAAAGAAGGAGCTACAAACATTGCAGAAATTAAAACGATTCCTACACTTCGCACACCACTCACAATCACTAATGATACAAAAATCAGACTTATTACTTCATAAAGAATAGTCTTTACGCCACAAGTAAAAGCAAAATCTTTATCAAAAGTAGTCACAATAATCTCTCGATACCATAACCACAAAACAATTAAAGAGGCGCAAAATACTACCGCAGCCAAGCCTGCTTCAAAAAAACCTAGCGTTGCCGCTTGTCCATAAAGATAAGCATTAATTCGATTATACATTGCAGGATTGCAATCCTTCACATAACTCGCTAAAATAACCCCAAGGGCAAAAAACATTACCAAGACAAAACAGAGGGCAGCATCTTTATGTAATTTACATACTTTCCCTAGGAATACAATAATCCCATAACCTAATATCGAAGTAACACATCCAAATAAGACTATATAGAAAATAGAATCTTGCAATGGGAAAATATATTGCGCTATTAATGCACCAATCAAAAGCCCTGGGTACGAAGCATGAGATAAGCTTTCACTTAAAAGAGGTTGTTTACTAATTAAAAGAATTGTGCCCCACAAGGCTGTGGTTACACAAATTAAAGTGACAGCTAAAAAACTAGATAAGAAAATTGTATCAGAAAACATACAGCTGAGCATAATCAACATGCTCCAAATTGTTTTCCTCGAGACAATTTCAAGGTATGTTCCAAAAGTTCGATTTCACAACCATAGGTTTGGAAAATAGTATCACTAGTGAGGCACTCATGAGTCGAACCGTAGCAAATTAAACGCTTATTCAATAAAATCACTTCATCAAATAACTGACGTACATGACTCAAGTCATGATGAACAACAACTATAGTTTTGCCTTGATCTCGAAGCTCGCGTAATACCTCTACAGAGGTCTTAAACGAAGCCATATCAATCGCCGAAAACAACTCATCCATAAGATATAAATCAGCTTTTTGCATCAAAGCCCGAGCTAAAAACGCTCTTTGCTGCTGTCCTCCTGATAGCTGGCTTATTTGTCTATCTGCTAGAGATTCCAAGCCAACTCTTTCTAAAATACGAAAAGCTTCTCTTCGATCATCCCCAGAAATTCGCCCCCACATTCCTTTGTAACTATAACACCCCATAAGAACCAGATCTAGGACAGTCATGGGAAAATCCCAATCCACACTAGCCCTCTGAGGCATATAAGCAATGCGTTGACGTACTTTTTTAAATTTTTGATTAAAAAAATAAATATTACCTGAAGCAGGTTTGACTAGTCCTAAAGAAGCTTTTAAAAGAGTACTTTTACCAGCTCCATTAGGACCTAAAATAGCAGTTAATGACCCTTTTCCCAAAGAGAACGATACATGGTAAAGAACAGCTGTACGCTCATAGTTTACACACAAGTTATGTACAGACCAGAAAGTCTCATTCTTGTAATTCAACAGCAACTCCCCCTAGCTCTTCAGTAATAAGGCGTACGTTATGTCTAAAAGTGTTAAAATAATCATCACAAACATTATCACTATACAATGGTTTTTTAGCTAGACGGACAAGATGATTTTTCTTTAGACAAGCAACTATTTTTTTTAAAGCGTCCTGATTCAAAGTATCCTCAGGAAAGATCACTCGAACATCATGTTCGTTAATATAATCTACAACCGTCATAATATCACGAACACTAATTTGAGCTTCCGGGGATAAACCTTCGGGTGAAATGCAACGCGACCTCCATTCTCCACTATCAACTTCTTGAGGAGTAGCTAAATAATGGCGAGTGAAATAACTAAAGGCATTATGGCCTGATACAAGATATCGAGAGCTCTCAGGAACCGTACTCAAGCATTTTTTTGCCCAAGCATCTAAAGCAAGAATTTCTTGAACAAGCTGGATAGCATTTACTTTAAATTCAGCAGACCATTCAGGGAACCTCTGACTAAGTGTGTCAGCAATTTCTATAACAGCTTCCTTCCAAATAGATAGATCCATCCAGATATGAGGATCACAAACGCCCCCTTCTTCCAAAGGAGTAAATACCCCACGCGCGATTAAACGCTCCCCTATATTGATTACCCTTGAATTATTTTCTAAATGCTTTCGCAAACTTAACGTATGCTCAAGCCCTAGACCGTTACAGAAAATTAGCGTACTCCCTGCAATCTTATCCTCATCTCCCTTTACCATTTCATAGGCATGAGGATCTAGGGATCCTTCTATCAAAACAAGATTAGTAAGCTTATCCCCAACGACTCTTTGAACGCAGTCAGAAATCATGCGATTCATAGATAATACACAAGGAGGAGAATTTTGACTCTGATGCATTGACATTGTACATCCAGCAGTTGCAACGCATACAACTAAACAGAGCATCCAATATTTTATTTTAAATATACATGCCATTTGCATCTATCCCTCCAACCATCTTTTCGAGATCCACTATAAATCACTTAACGAGCAGAACTAAATACCGAAGCTATAAATCTTCTAAAGGGTTTATTATTTATTTTCGCGTGTAAAATTAACCAAGGAAAAAATAACAAAAAAATAGGTTCTTTACAAAATTTTTTTATTCTCGAAGAAGAAGAACTAATGAAAAAGACAAAACTGTTTTTATTTAATATAATTTTAAGACAAAATTAAAAAAGCCATTTGTTTTATGACCCAACAAAATGTTATAGAAAAAAATCTTCCTTGGTTTATGATTTTTATATTTTGAGTTGTTTTAAGAAACAAAAAGATCTTTAGAGGGAAAATATTCCAAAAAGGAGATTTCGAATACATTTATGTTCGCTGATTGATTAAAACAGCGCTTTAATTTTATTTTTCTAAACATTAAATTGAAAGTATGCCACATTCTTTCTTATAAAATACGTAAGCATCAATTATAAAAGGTGGGTTTCATGGCCGTAGAACAATCAAGTACAAAAGAAGAAATAGAAAAACTGATCGGAAAAGCTATTAAAAAAATCTGCGGAAACAAAGAAAACGATCTATGTCGCTATCTTCCAGGCCCTAGCGGCGGTTATATGCATCATTTTACTTTAAAAAAAATGAAAAGTGCTGCTCCTGAACAACTCGTAAAAATGTTAAAAACATTTATTTTAGAATCGGAAACTCCACGCACAATTAATCCTAAACCTAGAGCTCCTAGGGGATCTAAAAAACGTCGCGACTTTATTAACTTTACTAAAACAGATATTGAACGCGTTTTGGAATTAGCAAGACAAGTTGGAGACAAAGATCTGTTAGCTCGTTTTAGCCCTAAAAAACCGTTAACTTCCTTAAAAAGAGAGTTAATTCGCTCTATTCGCAACGGTATAGTCAGCCCAGAATTATGGAACGCATACGTGGAAGCTGTGAAGGCAGTAAGTTCTACCAATCTTGAAATCGCTTCTTCTTTCGTTTAATTCAAAAAAAAACTTTATGGGCGACTTGAAAATAAAGTCGCCTACCAGGTCTTATCGTCCCACTCTTTCCCTTTACTCTTGTCAATAGAGGGAAAAGATGGTATATTGTAAGATCTTTCGAAATGGAAACGATTTAAGTTTGTCCACAAAGAAATTAAAAATTATCAGAATAGAAAATAAAAGTATTTCAGAGGGTAAAATATGACAAAAACCGAAGAAAAACCTTTTGGAAAATTGCGCTCTTTCCTGTGGCCAATACACACTCACGAGCTAAAGAAAGTTTTGCCAATGTTCCTAATGTTCTTCTGTATTACATTTAACTATACGGTACTACGCGATACAAAGGACACTCTTATTGTAGGGGCTCCTGGCTCTGGTGCAGAAGCAATTCCCTTTATTAAATTTTGGCTTGTTGTCCCCTGTGCTATTATCTTCATGCTTATTTATGCAAAATTAAGCAATATATTGAGTAAACAATCTTTATTCTACACTGTAATAACCCCATTTTTGCTTTTCTTTGCTTTGTTCCCCACCGTGATATATCCTCTCAGGGATACTTTACACCCTACAGATTTTGCTGACCGTTTACAAGCTCTCCTACCCTCAGGGTTATTAGGGCTTGTAGCCATTTTACGTAATTGGACATTTGCTGCGTTTTACGTACTTGCAGAGCTCTGGGGAAGTGTAATGCTATCCTTAATGTTTTGGGGATTTGCTAACGAGATTACTAAAATTCACGAAGCAAAGCGCTTTTATGCTCTTTTTGGTATAGGAGCTAACGTTGCTTTACTGGCTTCCGGTCGCGCCATTGTTTGGGCTTCCAAGCTTAGAGCTGCTGTATCTGAAGGTGTAGATCCATGGGGATTTTCTCTAACTATTTTAATGAGCATGACCATTGTGTCTGGTATTGTCCTTATGCTAAGCTATTGGTGGATCAATAGACATGTCCTTACTGATCCTCGCTTCTATAATCCAGAAGAAATGCAAAAGGTAAAGAAAGGCGTCAAAACTAAAATGAATATGAAAGATAGCTTCCTCTATCTTGCTAGATCCCCCTATATTCTGTTACTTGCCCTATTAGTTATCTCTTATGGTATTTGCATTAATTTGATTGAAGTAACTTGGAAAAGTCAGCTCAAAATACAGTATCCGAATATGAATGACTACAGCCAATTCATGGGGAACTTCTCCTTTTGGACTGGTGTAGTTTCTGTTTTCATTATGCTGTTTGTTGGCGGTAATGTTATTCGTAAGTTCGGATGGCTAACAGGAGCTTTAGTTACTCCTGTAATGGTTCTCTTAACAGGGATTATTTTCTTTACTCTAGTCATCTTTAGGGATAAAGCTTCTGGCCTCGTTGCTATGTTCGGTACAACACCATTAATGTTAGCTGTCGTTGTTGGTGCTATCCAAAACATACTTTCTAAATCTACAAAATATGCACTCTTTGACTCTACTAAAGAAATGGCCTACATTCCTTTAGATCAAGAGCAAAAAGTCAAAGGGAAAGCTGCTATTGATGTAGTTGGTGCTAGGTTTGGAAAATCAGGTGGTGCTTTAATCCAGCAAGGATTGCTCGTTATCTGTGGAAGTATTGGAGCTATGACACCTTATCTTGCAGTGATTCTTCTTGTTATCATTGCTATTTGGCTTGTCTCTGCAACTAAGTTAAATAAATTATTCTTGGCACAGTCTGCTCTTAAAGAAAAAGAAGTTTCTCAAGAAGCTGCATCAGTTCAAACAAGAACTTCAGAAGATCCAGCTACAGCTTCTTCATAGTAGATTCCTTTTCTTATTCTCATCGGTCCCTATCTCTTTATAGATAGGGACTTTCTATTTATTTAATCTTAAACAAAAGTTTGATCTCTTTGATAAAGCTTTTTGACATATATTTTAGATACGCAAAGTTTGGATAGAGTATGAGTTGTAACCCGATAACATCAGTTTCGCACACATTATTAAAAAATGATTGCCTATGCCATAAATCTTATTCTTTGAAACATAGAACAATAGCCCGGCTTGTTCTTGGACTTCTTTTAGCTCTGGCTAGTGTACCTTTGTTTATTTTCTTGTCCGCTCCTATTAGCTATGCTGTTGGAGGAACCTTAGCACTTGTTGCGCTTATAGTATTGATTATAACTCTAGTTAAAGCGGTAGCTAAACCATCTAAAGTTCATCCAATCTCTAAAGCACTTTTAGATATTATTTATAACCGTTATCCCAGAAAAATTTTTGATTTTGTCAAAGCAGAATTCTTAACTGTTAGCGAATTCAAAACATTTATTGGTTGTTTGAAAAGTGGTTTAAACCTTCCCTTGCATTTAAATAAAAAGGCAGAAGCTTTTGGACTAGCAAGTCTGGAGACTATAGATCCAACCTATCTCCCTGAATTCGAAGAACTCCTTTTAAACTATTGTCCCCTACACTGGCTCTTTCATTTTATAAGTAAAACCCAACCTCTAAGCTGGGAAGCACTATTAAGTAAAGAAGCAAGAACTTATAATTTCCTTGGCCCCATGGCTTGTCATAAAGGGCACACGACTATTTTCCATCCATTTATACGTCCCCTTATTAGCTTAATCTCGGAAGAAGATTATAGCACCCTACTTAACCTAGCACAAAATAACCAGTGGAATACGCCGCTTGTAGAAAAAGTTTCTAAAAAATTATTAAAAAAACGCGAGATTTCCTCCTATAGCCTAGGGATTTCAAAAAGTTATACAAGCATCTCGCAGCTCTTATTTTTGTTCTTTTCTCATCATGTGACTTGGGAACAGGCAAAACTACTTAATCTTTTAAGCGAGGAACAGTGGTCGCTTCTTCATAGGCTTGATAACTCTACAGGGCACTTGCAAATAGCTATGTTTGGAGGCTATCTACTCACGCAAACCGAAATGCTCAATCCTGACTCCTTACAATACGAACCTGTGCTAGACTATTTAACATGGGAAGAGCTCAAAATTTTAGGAGGCAAAGGAGATCCTTCCAGGCTAAAAGACGGATGCACCTTACTTCAAGACTTATGCTCAATTACAAAACAGCATCAAAATTTCTTAACACGGAAGCACGATATTAAGCGCAAAATGAATGAAGTACTCTCTACTCTGCCAATTTATAACTTCAATATGAAATTAGGGAAAAGAGAGAAAATAAAGTAAAATCAAAATGTGGTTGCTTTTCCTAGCCTAAGCATTACTTCTATACTCTGTATTTTAAAAAATTTATTAATAAATAATCTATTATTAAGATCTATATAAATATAGAATATATTTTATTAATACATTTTTATAAGAAATATAGTACAATATTGCGAATATTTTTAGGAGTTACCTATATGGGCGCTATTTGTTTGACTCAAATACCTCATCTACTATTTAAAAATAGGTGTGAGTGCCATCAGGACTGTTCTTTAAAAGCAAGAACCATTGCTAGAATTGCTTTAACCATTATTCTAGCAATCACCAGTATTCTTACATTCCTTTTTTGTATAGCTCCTGTTAGTTATATTGTCGGAGGAGTTTTAGCTGGAGTAACCCTCACCATACTAATCTTAACCCTAGTCGCTGCGATAAAACATCCTAGAAAACCTCATCCTATTCCTAAAAAACTCTTGAAAATAATTAAAACAAATTATCCTCGTCCCCTAGTTAGCTTTATTATAGAAAAACAGCTCTCTTTCCAAGAGATTAATCAGCTTATTGTGCATAGACGTGCTCAAGCAGGTCTTCCCAACGCTTTGGATGACAAGCTGCAAGAATTTGGGGTCAAACGACTAGATAAAATAAACTTCCATAGTCTTGATGATATTGAAATCCTACTCAGTCGTTATTGCCCTCTATATTGGTTCAGACTCTTTACTAATCTTGATGAATTTCATGAAGACTCTTCTTCAAAAACGATTGCACAAAGGGCCTATCAAACTTTAGGACGCTTTGTGTACCAATTAGAACAGACTACTATCTTCCAACCATTAACTTATGCGATTTTGAAAGAAATTACTCCAAGAGAACAATGTCAGTTAAGAATATATGCTAAAGCGCTATGGAACCACTCTGAGGCTAAAAAAATCTGTGAACAAATATACAACAGAATAGACAAAAGCTGGCATAAGAGACTCAAGGCAGAGGAAGGACTGCTTAAAGACTTTCCATTAACTAAGGAAGGGGTTAGACACCTTCTCCTCTTATTGAGTATTTATGACATGGACCCAGAAACACAAGCTACTTTAATCTCTGGTTTAGACTGGAAATCTTGGATCTGGTTATGTAAGTTCAATACATGGGGCGGACATCCTTTTCAAATAGCAAAGTTAGGAGGGTTTCTCTCTTCCTGTGATAAATTTTTTGATGATAAGTCAATACCTGGAGGAATAACTTGGGAAGAAATGGCCTCTCTAGTAGAAAATAATTCTAAAAACCACCCTGATGTACAACCAGCACACGCTTTAGCAGCATATCTATTGACTAGTTGTCCCTATCTTAGTCAAAAAGGCCTGACACAAGGGAGCGACCTCGATCAACTTATGTATGATCATGTAAAAAATTCTCCTATGTATTCTATAAATCCAGAGACTGGGGCACGAACCCTTAAGGGGAAATATGGGGTGCATCTTAAATAAAATTGGCCTCAGCTTGGGCTCACATAAAGAAGCAGTAGAAGTCTCTTTAGGAAGAACTATTCAAATGACCTTCAGAAAAAAATCGGCGTGAACAAGGTGAAATATTTTATATAAAAATAATCAAATTAGAAAAACTTCTAAGAAGAGATTTTTTATGATATAATCTATAGTAATTATCTAGGATACCTATGAGTTATATTGTTCCTTCTGTTTTTAAATTTTTTTTTACAAATAAGTATAATTTTGAAGTAAAGAATTCTCTTGTTGTTCATATTGCGTTTAGCGCGATCTTAGTTTTAGGATCTTTAATCGCTTTCCTTTGTATTGTATCCCCAATATCTTATATTCTAGGTGGAGCATTGATAGGACTAGCATTCTTGATTTCTTTAGTGGGCTTAGCTCTCAGTATAAAAAAGGTTCCGCCTACCATTCCTGAGGCACTAACACAAATAATTCCAGAGGGTCTCTTAAAAAAAATTCAATTTCATTATCCTAGAGTTGTTTCAGATTTCATTGCTGAAGTCAAACCTTCTCTTAATGAACTAATAAATTTTGTAAGTTTTCTAAATAAATTATATTATAAAGGTAAGGCAAATTTAACTTTTCCACCACAGCCGTTAAAAGGCAAAATAGAAGCGTTTGGTCTTGAGCGCATAATAAATGAGGTCGATACCCTTACTCATAAAAGACAGATCCTTAACTTGCGTCTTCAACAAACCAGAAGTTCGCCCCTTGATCATCCCCTTTTTCCTTCATTAAAAGCATTTTTGCAAAAGGAATGCCCATTTTTTTGGTTGAGTGAGTTTATTTCCTTTGGCAGTTCGGTCTTAAAGACTACTGAAATACGCATAGATTCTGAATACAAACAGGCAACAGTACAAGATTATGTAGACGAAACAATGCTTCCTATCCATTGGTTTACCCCCCTAGGACTTAGTAGGAGCAGTGACTCTATTTTAAATTTACATACATTAGTTTTAGCCAGAGTATTAACGAAAAATACTTTTGAAAGTCTAAAAGATACTGCATTAAATGGGGATTGGAACAATCCTAGTAGTGATTGTTTATCTATAAAACAACAACTCTTCGCAACGTATTGTATAAAGTACCAGTCTTACCGTAACCTTACTATGTTCCCCATGCTCGATGAAGTCTCCTTCAATGCAATGCTATTAGCTATTTTTAGGAAAAAGTTTTCTTGGAAACAAATACGGTTGATAAAAACAACTTCGTCCAATTTATGGGAAAATCTCTGCTGCTTATCCCTAGACTGCATAAAAAATTCCGAAGAGATCAAATTAGCATCTTTTATTGGAAGACTGTATATACAAGGGTTGCTTAATAGAAACAAATCAGAGTTTTTACCTTCACTAGCTCTCCTTTCTTTGAATGAATTTATAGCAATCCGTAAACGATCAACTAATATGACAATGTTCCTTACAAATTTAATGAGCCATAATTCACAGTTTAAAAATTCGCTAGAAACACAGGTGCCCCTGATCTAGAAAAGAAACTTCCGTTGAACTATATAGACCATATAAAAATTTTTGAAAATTCTCCAGATTGTTCAAAGCTCAAAAACCTAGCCGATTTTCTTATTTATAGGCAGGGTCTTTTCTGATATTCTACTCCTGGATCCTGTTATAAAGTTGATTTCATAAACTGGGATCTTTTTCTCTCCATCAGCTATAGTCCGCAAATGCAGACCCTGCCTTAATATACTCTCCAGACGCTTAGAAGCTAAAGATAAGTGTTGTAGTAAAAATCGCCCCATTTGTTGAGCTGGATCTTTAGAAAGTTCTAACACTCTACTAGCTTTTTCTAATTCTCTAATAGGGTAGAGGGCTAAATTGATATCAAAGGCTTTTGAGCATTCATCAATAAGTTCCTGTGAAAATAATGCTCCTCCAAGGAGGCAGAGTTGTAAGTTCTTTGTCACAATATTATCTATAAAACAAAACCAGTTCCAAGTCTTTTTAGGAAGAGCTGTAATCAGTTGAACCTGATCATATGTACATCCATGTACGCTGAACAATAGTAAGTCATTACTGACTTTTTCTTCAGAAAAGATCGTTAAGACTTTTTCAATATCTAAAAGAGCACCACTTTCTCCTTTACAGTCATTACATATACGACTAATAATTTCCTTAACTTCTTTTCTATCCCAAGTCCCTTTTAAAGCATGGTCTTTCAACAAAACAAATTCTTCTTCTTTCAATTTAGTAAGAATACTATGGATCCCAGGAGAGAAAACTGTTCCTTTAGCTTGACTATGTCCCAAAGGACCTAACCAATAATATCCCCAACATTTTTTAGGAATGCCTAAGTTTTTACAAACCTTCTGATCTCCTGCTGATACAAATTTTTGAAGCCAATAAAGTGGACAATTTTCCTCTAAGATCTCTTCGAAACATCGCCAATCACTACGTTCCATATCTTCCATAAGGTTGCCAATACCATATTTTTCGACTTTACTTTGTAATTCTTCCGGTAGCAGTTTTATTTTTTCTTCAGGAGTAATTTGCTGTACTAGTACGGTAGCAAATTGCCTAAATTCAGCTAACGTCAACTGTTGTTTTTTTACAAATAGAGCAATCGGCGTACTATAAGTACTACCTATAACCTTAATGAAACCATCAGGAATGACTCGTGGTATTGGAGGTAGCTTCTTTTCACCAAAAATCAAAGCTAAAATCACTAAAGCAAGAATTACAAAACCAATACCAGCTAAAATACCTCCGACAATATAAGAAATAGGAGTCGATAAACAGCCTAAAGCTACTAATGCTCCTATGCAAAAGAGTCCAGCAACAGCTACTCGTAAAACAGTTCTTCCACTCAAAGAACATGAATTGTGACATTCACAATAATTTTTAAATAAAGCATGTGGAATAACAGTTATGGTCATAGCCACTCCTTAAACACAGATTTATCCAGAGCCAGTATAGATTATATGTAAATAAAAATCTCTAATTCAAAAAATTCCTCTTCTAAAAAGTATTGTTCTCATAATTCATCAGCAGAAGGATTCTACTGATCAACAGTTTAGGATTTTTACAAAACTAGATTTTGCTTTTTTCCAATCTTCTTGCATCGACAATAGTTAAAATGTTTTTCATAGGGATCTTCAATTTTCCTTTCTTTTGTTTTCCTTTAATGAGACAAACATTAGTTACAATAATAGGGAAGAAACCTCCTGAAAGCTATCGCTAAGGAAAGTAAGAAGAATACCTAAGCAACTATAAAGATATAGTATTGATCAGCACAAATAGGAATAAGGCCTAGATTTTAATCAAAAAAAAACAGTGCAATAATCTTCCATATGGCTTGATATATATCGTTATAAAGGCTCTATACCAACCAATACATCTCCAAATAAATTAGTAAGGTTGATTTACCTATGGTTTAAAAGGACCTACAGTTAGAGGACTCACTATGTTCCCTTAATTTTAGAGAGAAAACTGTCTAGTCTCCTTTCGTTATTTGCAGCTCCGAATTTTTTTCGAACAGTTTCCGATCTCTTAGAAAATAGATCACAAAGAACATAGCCAACATTCCATACAGGACCCGAACCACGATATCGCTCTAACGTTATTTGTAGCTCTTCCCAAAGAGCAAGTTGAATATAAGGCTCACTGGACTTGAAATCATTAGATATAAAAGGCAAAAGAAAACCTGCAAAGGAAGCCACTTGAGATGCTGAAGCCCCCGCTTTATCGATTGAACAAAGCCATTGCCAATGATTAAAGTTCAACTGACTAATCATTTTAAGTTGGGCAAAAGAAAATTGTTTCTCAATAATAAAACGCAACAAACTATCTACTTTTTCTTCAGTAAAATTGGGAATAGGTTGTTCATTATAAGAGCCAGGCATGTTCCTTTCATATTTCTTACAAGCACACATAAGATCTTTTATAGTACGTCTTACTAAATTGCTATTCCAACTATGGATACTTTCATTCCCCTCCGCATCTACTTGCTTGTGTAGATGAGCTTCTAACATTTTCAATTGCTTCTCAGAAATTTCATTAGAGATCGCATAGATTGCCAAATCAAAAATAGTTTGAGAACGGGTCTCGCTATTTAAAGGCCCTAGCCAATAATAATTAAGATCGCCCTCCTCTTTATGACTCAGCGGTAACATTATATTTTTAGGCGCAGATTGCACGAAATTATGCAACCAATATAGGGGACAATGTGCAAGCATGATGTCCTCTAATTGCACCAAAGGAAAGTGGAAATGGCTAAGATCCTTGGTTAAGTCCTTGATATTAAAATCTTTGACCTTCTTAAGTAGAGGTGAGGGTAAAGCCTCCTCTAAGGATAACATATTTCTTACAGATTCTATGATTGTATGCAGTTCTTCAAGATTCAGTTTTTGTTGTATAGCTAGGCGAGAAATAGAGGGGGGATAAAATGTTTCTAGTAACTTTAAAAACCCTATAGGCAGTGGTAGGGAGGGTTTTCGACAATATTGCATCAACTCCATACCAGAGAGAATAAGCAAACCCAAAGACACAAGACTGAAGACCACACTTACAAAACAAGCAACTCCAAATGGAAGTACGAGAAAGACCATGTAAGCTAGGCAAGCTGTAGCAAAAACTAGAAAAATTCTTAAAAGAATATTGTCTATTAATAAAGTTTTTGAAAATCTCGGGCTCTCAGATCTTTGAAAGACAGTCTGTGGAACAATAACTACTTTAGACATAATTAAATCTAGAAAAAATTAAGTCGCCTTGGATCGCAATGCTTATAGAAAACAAACGAATCTAAACTTTAGATAAACAATTCTATATAGTAAAGACCTTTTATTATTTTCCTTATTCAAAACATATTCTGCCTTGTCGCATATTTCAGAAATAATAATTTTAATCATTCCCTATTAAAATTTACCTCTTATGTTACGTTCATAAGCGTAGAAACTTAGTAGCTGTATTGCAAAATCTACTTTAAATTCTTGTGGTTTCTCAGTGTGATCTATTATACTTTGACCTGTGGAATGTAAAGATAGTAATTACCGATTAAGATTCTTGGCATGATTATTTCGTTGGGGGAAAAAATAAAGGACGAAAGCTAGAAACACATTTTAGAGACCGCTCTTTTTCTATAAGAGCCTTTCTGAGGCGTCTCTAAGAAACCATCAACAAAACTAGATAATATTAGTACATTTTGAAAGAATATAAGATAGAGAACATCCGCAATTTTTCAATTATAGCGCATATTGACCACGGCAAGTCTACAATTGCTGATCGACTGTTGGAAAGCACGAGCACAGTAGAAGAACGAGAAATGCGTGAGCAACTCTTAGATTCTATGGATCTCGAAAGAGAGCGTGGCATTACAATTAAGGCACATCCTGTCACAATGACTTATACATATGAAGGAGAGGTTTATCAACTCAACTTAATTGATACTCCCGGTCATGTGGACTTTTCTTATGAAGTTTCGCGATCTCTAGCTGCATGTGAAGGAGCCTTACTTATTGTAGATGCAGCTCAAGGCGTGCAAGCACAAAGTCTTGCTAATGTCTATCTCGCCCTTGAGCGAAATCTAGAAATCATTCCCGTATTAAATAAAATAGACCTTCCTTCTGCTGATCCTTCTAGGGTTACCAAACAGATTGAGGATTACATAGGCTTAGACACGACAAACATCATTACCTGTTCCGCAAAAACAGGACAAGGAATTCCTGAGATCCTCCTGGCCATTATTCAGCTTATCCCTGCTCCAAAGATGCCTGAAGAAACAGAACTTAAAGCTTTGGTTTTCGACTCTCACTATGATCCTTACGTTGGAATTATGGTCTATGTACGCATTATCAGCGGTGAATTAAAAAAAGGTGACCGCATTATCTTTATGGCTTCTAAAAATTCTTCTTTCGAAGTATTAGGTATAGGGGCTTTTCTCCCCAAAGCAACTTTGATAGAAGGTTCCCTATCTCCTGGACAGGTAGGTTTTTTCATTGCTAATCTTAAAAAAGTTAAAGATGTTAAAATCGGTGATACGGTCACCACAGTAAAACATCCCGCAAAATTTCCCTTAGAGGGTTTTAAAGAAATTAATCCTGTAGTTTTTGCAGGAATTTACCCTATAGACTCTTCAGATTTTGATACTCTGAAAGATGCTTTAGGAAGACTACAGCTTAATGATTCGGCTTTAACTATAGAACAAGAAAGCAGCCATTCTTTAGGTTTTGGTTTTCGTTGTGGCTTTTTAGGACTACTCCATCTTGAAATTATTTTTGAAAGGATCATTCGAGAGTTTGACTTAGATATCATCGCGACAGCCCCAAGTGTAATCTATAAGGTCGTTTTAAAAAATGGAAAGACTCTACATATTGATAATCCTTCAGGATATCCCGATCCTGCGATTATCGAACATGTTGAAGAACCATGGGTGTATGTAAATATTATTACGCCTCAAGAATACCTGAGTAACATTATGAATCTCTGTTTAGATAAACGCGGTGTATGCATAAAAACTGAGATGTTAGATCAGCATCGCCTCGTTCTTTCTTACGAACTTCCCTTAAATGAAATTGTCTCTGATTTCAATGACAAGCTAAAATCAGTAACAAAAGGTTATGGATCTTTTGACTATTGTCTTGGAGAGTACCGCAAGGGATCTATCATTAAATTAGAAGTACTAATTAATGAAGAGCCTATAGATGCCTTTTCTTGTTTAGTCCATAGAGACAAAGCAGAAGCTCGAGGAAGAAGTATCTGTGAGAAACTGGTTAATGTAATTCCTCAACAACTATTCAAGATTCCAATTCAAGCTGCTATTAATAAAAAAGTGATTGCCCGAGAAACGATTCGAGCCCTTTCGAAAAATGTTACAGCAAAGTGTTATGGAGGAGATATTACTAGAAAACGAAAACTTTGGGAAAAGCAAAAGAAAGGAAAGAAACGTATGAAAGAATTCGGAAAAGTTTCTATTCCAAATACAGCCTTTATCGAAGTTTTAAAATTAGATTAGCATTTCAATAAATTTCTTATATTTACTTCACTCTTTCTGTTGTTTTCTTATCAACCCAATCAGTGTGATAGAACTGCCCTCGAGGACAATCATTACGCTCATAAGTATGAGCACCAAAATAATCTCGAAGTCCCTGAGCTAATGACATTGATGAGTTTGCTGTACGATATCCATCATAAAATGTAATTCCAGCTGCCAAGCATGGGATAGGCAATCCTGCTCCAATTGCAGTCACTACCGTCCTACGCCAACCCATTTCAGCATGACATAACGCTTTGGAAAAATATTCTTGAAAGATGAGGGAAGAGCTATTTGGATTAGTAGCAAATCCTTTGTATATAGCATCTAAAAATACACTTTGGATAATACATCCCCCACGCCATAACAATGCAATTTCTCCAAGGTTGAGTTCCCAGTTATATTCTTTAGAAGCCTCCCCTAAAAGCATAAACCCTTGGGCGTAGCTGATGATTTTTGAAGCATACAAAGCATGGAACACATCTTGAATAAATACTGAGGGATCATTAGGCTTTTGAAGTACCAAGGGAATTCCCATATATTCACGGGCTGCTCTCTCACGCTCTTCTTTCCAAGAAGACAGGAAGCGAGCAAGAACTGCTTCTATAATTAAAGAGAGAGGGACTCCAGAATTTAAAGCATCGATAGCGGTCCATTTCCCGGTCCCTTTTTGGCCGACAACATCTAAAATAGTATCAATGACAGGAATTCCTTGGCTATCTTTCAGAGCTAAGACCTCAGAAGCAATGCGAATTAGATAGCTCTCTAATTCTAGAGTATTCCAATCTTTAAAAATTGTAGACACTGCAGTTGGCGAAAGCTCTAAAAAATCTCTCAAAATACCATAGGCTTCACAGATTAACTGGATATCTCCATATTCTATTCCATTGTGGACCGCCTTTACATAGTGGCCCGCACCACCAATGCCTACCCAAGAACAACATGGGCGACCATTCACTTGTGCCGCTATTGATTGAAAAATAGGAGCTACTAAGGGCCAGGCCTTTGGATTACCCCCGGGCATAATTGATGGACCATAACGCGCGCCTTCTTCTCCTCCAGAAATCCCTACCCCCAAAAAGAGAATCCCTTTTTCCTGTAACTCCTTGCAACGACGTTCGGAATCTTTAAAATAGCTATTTCCACCGTCAATAATCACATCGCCTGGTTCTAGAAAAGGTAATAACGAATCAATACTTTGATCAATAGCTTGCCCAGCTTGGATCATCAGCATAATCTTCCGAGGTCTTTGCAAAGAATGTACAAAATCTTCTAGAGACTCGAAACCTAAAAGTCCTTGATAATTAGAGTGTTCTTGTAAAAAATTTCGTGTTTTTTCTGGCGTCCGATTATACACAGAGACAGAAAAACCATGATCCATCATGTTCAACACGAGATTTTTTCCCATGACAGCTAAACCTATAAGACCAATATCCGTTTGCAAATCTATCTAGCCTCCTTAAACTAATTTAGATATAGAACAAGCTTTCGTTTTTTACCTTGTGCTAACAATATGTAATGACCGTAAAAAATATCTTTTTGTTTACAGACACTGCTCTCATTAGCAATTGGTGTATTATTAACATACAATCCTTTTTGTTCAATTAGCCTTCGAATTTCCCCTTTAGATTTACAAAGCCCTATAGCCAGAAACACGTCTAACCACGATTTTCCTAGCACCTCAGATTTATTGAGGGCCACTCCCATCCCTTTTATAAATAATCCATGAAGATCTTCCTCGGACAAGACGGAAAGACTCCCTGGTTGCATACTACGAGTTACAGAAAGAGCCTCTTCAAGACCTAGATCACCATGAATAGCGCGGAGAATATCTTGAGCGACAAACTCTTTAACTAGAATCGGATCTGTCTCCAATTTTCTATCCAAATCCTGTACCTCTTCGTTGCTCAGTAATGTCAAGGTCCTAGTAATTTTAGGGACATCTCCATCCGGTAAACGAAGTAAATATTGGTACAGTTCAAAAGGGGAAGTTAGTGTAGAATCCAGCCAAAGGGTTCCAGACTCAGTTTTTCCAATTTTTTTCCCCTCCGCATTGGTCAGTAAAGGATAGGTAAAACCATAGGCTGGACCTAGTCCTTTACGGCGAATGAAATCAATTCCCGAAGTAATATTTCCCCACTGATCACTTCCTCCGCATTGCAAAATGGTACCATAATTCTTAAATAGGTGGTAAAAGTCGTAAGATTGCAGAATCAAGTAGCTAAACTCTGTATAGCTAATTCCCTCATCAGATTGCACCCGCTGTTTTATCGTATCTTTTGCTAGCATTTGGCCCAATCGAAAGTGTTTCCCTACATCGCGCAGAAAATCAATCAGAGAAATGCTTTGTAACCAATCTGCGTTGTTTACAATAGTAATTTCAGGAAGATATCTCTTTAAACAAGCCGTGATCTTCTGACTATTATCCATGACTTCATCTGTTTCAAGCAGAGATCTCTCACTATGTTTTCCTGAAGGATCACCCACCATCCCTGTAGCTCCGCCGACTAAAGCTATAGGATTAAGACCCAAAGTAACTAGCCTCTTTAAAAAGCAAATTCCAATCCAGTGCCCAATATGCAAAGCTGGTGCTGTAGGATCAAATCCCAGATAAACAGACAAAGATCCTTCTATAGATTCCAAGCCAGAAGAAAAGTTTTCGAGAATATTTCGATCTTTTAAGTATTTTAGCCATGGTTGCATGAATCATCATTCACATTAAAAACTTGAAAGCTCTATCTTAGCCATACTAGAGCTTATATGCAAGGCACCACCGAGATAAATAAAGAAAAGATTGTTAGGTGAGAATAATCGCCTAGCTAAGATACCATAACTTTTATCTCTTATTCAAGATAGGGTTTCTATGTCTATATCTCCATTAGGAATTCTAGAAATTTTAGATTCTAGTAATCTTAAAGCATCATGTTCTTCCTTGCCCAAGCGTCTTAAAGAATGGTTCCCCATGATTCTTTTTTTGATTCTAGGAGGAGTTTTTACTATTGCAGGTTGCATTGTCATGATGCTCACTAAACAGATTCTTTATGCACTATTATGTGTTTTAGGAGGAATACTTCTAGCTATAGGTCTTCTCTTAAAACCTGAGACTGTTTTCAACGAAAGGCTGCTAAAGCTGAACGAAGCTTCAGTAATGCCTTAGAATGAATTTGAGAAACTCGTGACTCACTCACTCCTAGGACTTTACCAATTTCTTTGAGAACAAGCTCCTCATAGTAATATAAAGCCATGACTTTCCGTTCTTTTTCCTCAAGTTCTTGAATTGCATTGGCTAGGCATGAAGAGAACTCTTTCTTATCGACAACATCATAACCCGTTTGAGCACGTTCATCAGCAATGCGCTCTTCAAGAGCCATTCCACAACTTTCATCATTTTGGGAAGGCCATTCTTCATTTAAGGACATGATTAATGCAGGACGAGCTAACACAAACCATCCGCGAAGTTCTTGTTCTGAGATATTGAGGTACTCACAGAGTTCAAGATCTGTAGGTTCCTTCCCTAAAGATTGGCGAAGAGAATCTATAGCTCCCGATAACTTATTTGCCTTTTGATGTACACTGCGAGGAACCCAATCTTGCTTGCGCAAATCATCAATAATAGCAGCCTTAATCAAAAATACAGCGTAACCTTCAAACCGTCGACTTCTTTCAGGATCATAACGTTCAATAGCACGCACTAAGCCTTCAACACCTGAAGCATATAAATCCTCAGTCTTGACATGGGCAGGCATACCTGAAATCAAACGATGAACGACACTTTTTACTAAAGGTAAGTAGAACTCGATTAGGTTATCACGATACTCAATTTCCTGAGTCTCCCAATAAAAGCTCCACGTCTCTGCTATATTTTGGGTCTGCTGTGTTTTCACAAATTTTTTCTTACGTAGTTATTTATTAGATTAATTTAAAATAAAATTTTAAACAATATTTACAATAAAAATATTAACATAATTTTTTCATGAAAAATCAAATTAAGAAATTAAAACATCATCGGAAACTATTCCTAAAAAGGAAACAGGAATCTCTTTAGGAAGTTCGTTATGAGACAAAACCAAAAGATCTGGGAAATCTGCATTAAGTATTTTTTTCATATGACACCGAGTTTCACAGCTAGTAACAACAGCACGAAAATCTCCAAATACTGAACGCTCCAAAAGGCTATCCACTCGACGAATCACTTTCTCCTGAATTTCGGGATTAGACTTTGAATATGAGTTATTTATTAGCTCTTCAACATGACAATCTACGGTAATGACTTCAAGAGTTTGTTTTTGATCCCATAGGCTTCTTCCAATTGAAGGTCCTAGAGATTTCCTTACCTTTTCAGCAAGAACCTCTAAACTATCTCCAGGATGTTGATATATGGCAATTGCCTCTAAAATCTTTGGAAAGAGCCTAAGAGAAACCCTTTCTTTAACAAGTAGACGGCATAGCATCACGAGTGAACTTAATGAGATTTTTTTAGGAATGATTTCTTCAACAACGATGCCAAAATATCTCTCTGACTCTTCAAGATATTTTTGGATCATCTCCCCATTCAAAGCTTCATGCGCTATGTTTCTGAGTAAAGGAAACAATGTTTCTAAATTCACTGAGTCAAAATATAAGTTTTGACCAAATAATCGCAGCCCCGTCTCTGCTCCTTCAATGCACACATGCGTAAGCTTAGGAAACTTAACTCCCAGTTCTTTAAATACTTCTTCAGATGCACTACAATATGCTTCATATAACTGAGATTCCTTCTCTTTGGGAGACACGGCCTGTACATGAGCAAGAGCAACCGCTATACAAGTATCTTCTGAACATGGTTTTTCTTTTCGATATGCCAACCATAAAAGACTTGCAATTAAGGCGATAGGAAATTTTGGTGAACTTGGAATAAAACACAGAGAAAAAATCAATAGTGAAACAGTTCTGAAATGTTGTCTCAACTGTTTATAGTATTTTACTAAATGACTTAAAAGATTTTCTTCCTTATCGATTTTACTAATAAGGGTAGCTGCAGCACACGAAGTAAGAAAAGCAGGAATTTGGCTAACCAAAGCATCGCCTAGAACTGTAAACCACATCTCGTTAAGAGTATAACCTAACGTGTAATGGAGAATAAGCACGGAAATTACATTAATAATCAAAAGGATAAAGCTAACAACAGCGTCACCTTTAACAAAACGAAAGACACCTTCCATTGCAGAGAAAAAATCACTTTCTTCTATAAGCTCATCTTTCTTTTTTTTAATAGTCCTATAAGAAGCTCTTCCAGAAACAAGATCAGCATCCAAGGACATTTGTTTCCCTGGAAGAGCCTCTAAGATAAATCGCGAGCGCACCTCGGCTATTCTCTCTGATCCCTTAGAAACAACCAAAAAGTTCACAAGAAAAAGCAGCAGAGATGCAAATGTTGCTGCCCATATGTTTCCTAATGAGAAAAAGCTTCCTAGGGAGGAAATCATTAGAGAGGCTGTTCCCGATGATACAATCCACCGTGTTGAGGCAAGATTAAGCCCTAGTCGTAATAAACACAGGTATAAGAAAAAAGAGGGGAAGAGCTTTGCTGAACTACTAGAACGCAGGGAGAACACCGAACAAACAGTCAACAAAGATAAGGCAAAATTAATACATAGCCCAAAATCAAGAAAAATTTGTGGGAGAGGTAGGAAAATCAATAATAGGATTCCAATCGGGACAAAAATCATTCCCCTAATATCACTTTTCTTCCTAGACACAAAGACAGTTCTCCTAGAAAATCCTTGTTTTCCCCCATACTTTCCCATTCATATATCTGCAAGGAAAAGTCTAGAGAGAAATTGTGAAAGATCTTTGATCTTGTCGACTATTTCTTTCTATGTTAACGTTATTTCTTTTTACCTAAGAACTTCATTTGCGGAGTATAGCGCAGCCTGGTTAGCGCGGTTGCTTTGGGAGCAATAGGTCGGGGGTTCGAATCCCTCTACTCCGAACCCTCGTTTTAACCTCGGATAGTAAGGACTATTATGGCTAGGCTAATTATTACCTCTGATGATGAACAACAAGAATTCGAATTAGAAGACAATAGCAGTATCATAGACCCTTGCGAATCCGCAGGAATTCCTTTTGCCTGCACTGAGGGAGTTTGCGGAACTTGTGTTATAGAAGTCTTAGAAGGCCAAGATAGCCTTTCTGATTTTACCGAAGAAGAAAAAGATTTTCTAGGAGAACCTGAAGACTCTATCGAACGCCTTGCCTGTCAATGCCGTATTAAAGATGGATGTGTAAAAATTACTTTCTAGTTTCACAGAATGAAAATTTCATAGTCTAATATAATCCTCTGACGACTTATGTTGTTTATTAATTGTCTTCTTGCTTTTTATAGGCCCTGCCTTTAATTCAAAAAATTTATACATATAATGTATTAAATTCTTTCTTTTTTCTTCGAAAAATTCAAAAATTTTTTAAATAAAGCGCCTGAAAATAAAAACGCATCTATTTTCAGAATTTATATATATAGATAAAAAAGATATAATTTTCTTCTAAATAGAAGTTAATTCACTAATTATGTCTATAAATACGTCAATCCCACTCCCTAAAGGACAGCCCTTAACACAAGTTACAAAAAAATCAACTCAATATTTTCATAATATTCAATCTCGTATTCTATTTATTACTATAGTTTTTGCCCTTGTAGTTACTATAAGCACTTTACTCATTGGAATACTTTTAAATATTCCTATAATGTATTTCCTAACAGGACTTGCATTCGTTGTTGTTATCCTTACTTCCTTTATTCTTTATAAGAAGACCACCGACCTTTTGAAACAAATCATACCCAAAGAACAAGAAAACATTGAATTACAATTATTCTCTTCTCCTCAAATCCTATCGAGTATACTTAATATTAGCAGTAGCTCGAAAGAACCTTGGTTAAAAAAGATCAATAAACTTACTGATCTTTCGCCGCCTTGTTCATTACCGATAAATCCCCCTTACCAAGGGTGGAAAGTAAAACATTCTTTATTTTCCCTATTATGTATACAAGGGAGCAACTCGGATGGCTTATTAGTGACTTCTCTAGGCCGGACATTGTTAATTGAAGAGATGCCCAATACAGTTTCCAACTCTCGATTAACCTCAGACGGAGAAGAGTCTGCTTCACCAAAAATTCAAATCGATGCTGCAATCCAACAAACCAAGCTACAAATCAAGAAGGAATCTTACAGAAAACAGACCTTTGCATCCCCGCATTTAAAACCGGACTTATGTTATCAAGTCTTTCTTCCAGAGATGCTTCCGGAAACAGTCCATGAATATTATTATGCTCTTTACGTGAGCTATATCAAGACCTCTATTAAGAACAATGTTCAACTCATCCAAGTCCCTCTAGGTAACTTAGGGAAACCAGCTAGGAGTAGTAATCAACTTTCTCTAGAGGGGAAGTGTGCACAATCTCTAGCTATGATTTCTGCGGTAAAATACATGGCAGAACTATATCCAGATTATCCCCTCACTATTGTTTGTATTGAACAATCTTAATGTCTTTCTAGAAAGATTTTGAGTAAACTACTTTATAATACAAATAAAACATCAAACAATAAGTAATTAAAGTTTAAACAAACTTTAATTTACTATAAAATAATGTCCCGTATTTTCAATTATAGGAAATAAAACTAAATGGCTAATTCATCACCCATTACAGGTTGTAGTCCTCAAAGTAATGAACAATTTGCAATACACGAAGACAATTCCTGTAAACTAATGAAAATTCTTAAGAAAATAGGGAAGGTCATACTTGAAGTCATCTTATGGATTGGTGGCATCGCTCTAGCTTTGATTGCATTGCTAAGCATTCCCTGCCTAAAATTCGCTGCGGCGACTGGATCGACGACTGCTCTTGCTATAGCTGGAGTAGGGCTAGCAGTGTTGTTCGTTGGTGGCTGTATCTTTTTTGGATTTTTATTAGTCGATAAGTCGGCTGCTCGAGAAACCTATGAATTTCTTAGTGCGGCTGACGAATACACTCGCTCACGTTCCAGAGGCTGCTGTCATCAGAAACCTTCTCTAGGTAATCTTTTCTCAGGAGTCATCCATGCTGGACAATATGCACAAACAGTACATGCGTGATAAATCCTCTTGATCCTAAAACTTTTTAGTAAGACATCATTAAACAGAAACTTCAAGCATTTTAAAAAAGATCTATTTATAATAAAACATAATAAGATATTATTAATAACTTAGAACTAAAGATAATTATGACAAAAATTAATGCTAATCCTCCATGGACTAAATTCTTACTTTCAAAAAAACCAGAGGATCCGCCCCTAGAACAACAAAAAAAGACTCTTCCGCTCTACCTAAGAATTAAATATACGATGCTACGCCTACTGACTATTCTTGTGGGGTTAACCGCCTTTATAACAGGTCTTTCAGCTGGAGCAGCAGTTTCCTTTAGTATCTTAACTATTTCTATGCCTCCGCTTGGGGCCATTATAACTCCACTTGTGGGTATAATTATACTTGTCTTAACATTTATTCTTGCAACCATCGTGACAGCGGCTCCAACAATGTTAGTGATGCCGAAGTTAGAAGAGTATTGGAATAAAATAAATAGTGCAGAAGAAAGAAACCGCGCGCAAAACTAATAAATCCGTCTGTAAAGAATTATCTATTTAGACAAAATTTTAGATGAATAACGTCTCCTATCTAATTATTTTTCAAGTAGATTTATAAGAAGCCACTTTGCCATATGTAAAGATTTCTTACTTAGCTAAAAATTAGTACTTGCAAGAACACAACTTATTTTATTTAAGATAAAATATACTTCATGATAAAATTTTTCCACAAATTAATTTTATTATGTTTTTATGCCAAAAGTTAAAATAAATACAAATCCATCAAATATAAATATAGAAGAAACATCAAGTCTAGAGCACGGCATCGAGAGAAGTCAACAAAGCGTTGTTAAGATATTTAAAATTGCAATCGCCGTTCTTTCTATAGTTATAGCCATAGGCTCCGGAATTACTGCTGGAATACTTGGGACACCTCTTCTCTTGATAGCAACCTTTGTTGCTCTTGCTATAGCAGCAGTATCCCTATATCTCCTTTTAAAACAACCTTCTCAACCAAAAGAAGAAATCCCTAGTCGAGAATTTCCCAGAGAAACCCCTCCCAGAGAAACCCCTAGTCCAGAATTGAAGTTCTATCCCAGAGAAACCCCTAGTCCAGAAGTCGAGGTCTTCCCCGAAGAGTCTCCTTCTAGCGTACCAACTGCTTCCCTTGAGGAATACCAAAAAGAACTTAAAACAAATTGGACTCTCCTTCCTAACCTCTCTCTAATAGACTCATCCTGGACTACTACAACTGAAAACCAGCCGTACTACGCTTGGCGCCTGAATAATTCACGGGTTACCTTGATTGTTACTACAGGAGATATCTCAGAACCTCGGGTGCAAACTAAAGGCAAAGTCATGATTGTCAATGCAGCTAATGCTGCTATGGCTAGGGAACTAGGTGGAACTAACCTTGTTCTTTCCAATAAGACTAGCGCAACTTGTTGGCAGAACACGCAAACACGAAACGGAAGCATTCCTTTGGGCTCACCATTAGTTGTTGGTGAATGTCGCTCAGCACCCTGGATAAATCGAGACAATAGCAGTAATGATGACAAACCAGGAAGTCCGCAATTTTTAGCACAACTTCTTGGCCCTAAGTATGGCGAAATAAAACCCGAAGAATTATCTTCAACAATTCAACAGGCTTATCTGAACTGCTTATACGAGGCAGACTACCAGGGAGCAGACATTGTGCAACTTCCACTAATTTCTTGCGGCATATTTTCTCCCAAAGGAACTCCAGAGCGACAACCTGTGGACCCACTTAACACTAGCTCTCCCGAAAACCAATTTAATTTACTACACAATGCATGGTTAGATACTGTTAAAACCGGTCTTCTAAAGGCTCTCAGAAGATTCAGTGGAATGAAGCCATCAAAAGATATAACTGTAATTGTTACCGACTACAATGCCGTCCGGATAACACCCTCCGACTAAAAACGGCCAAATCAACCTAACTCAAGGGATCAAACAATCAGATCCCTTTTTCTGAATAAAAATGTTATAACACATTCGACTACCAATCCTATATTTACTATATAAGCCCCTGTTCTTATAGCAAATCTAGCCAGGAGCACTTGCCAATAAACCCTTGGCTTTATCAAAGAAAACATTTCAAAAAATAATGCTTAAAAGCTGAAAAACTTTAGTGCTATGTTCGTTTGTCAATAGAATCAATCTCAAAATCCTGCTAGATCGCTCCAGATTTTTAATAAAAGTAGACCTTTTGCCTCGAAAAAATGCAATACTCTTATAATATTTTTTAAAAATCTTTTTTAACTTATTAATCCAAGTTATACTTGCACCAGCAAATATAAAGACCATGATGAACATAAGTAATAGGCAGTCTTGGTTAAAAGGAAAATCTAACTAGAGGTAAAAAGTTTATGTCTACTCCTCCTCCTTCCATAAACTCTCAACTGAACCCTACGAAACTTGAATCTACTCAACAAATTTCTAAATCTGGGAAAGAAAAGTGCCAAAACAAAACGATCAACACTATTCAATGCTTGATCAAGGTCCTGGCTACAATTCTAGCTATAGAGATATTCGCAGCAATTATAGCGTTCTTTATTCCTGGGGCTCCAGGAATATGCTTAATTATTCTAGGAGGTCTTATTCTTGCGACAGTGCTCTGCGTAATTCTTCTTTCTATAAAGATTACTATCTCAAAGAAATCTCAAGGGAAACTCCTTAAGGAGCAGGAATAGCACAGTTTTCTTCTAGAGGGGGCTATAGAAAAATAAAGAGCTCTTTATACTTCTAAAGAAAATCCCCCGAACCTTTGTACAATTAACTCAAAGAAAATTAAATTAATTCTAACTAAAAACACAAAAACTTTTTAAATGATTTTAATTACAAAATAGTTTAAAATCAGCTCACGAAATTAATATTATTTAATAAAGTCAGACTAAACAATGTCTTCAACAATATCTAATACACTCAACCCTACTTCCCCTGAACACAAGTCTGAAGAAGCATGCCAGTCTCCTTCCTCTTTATTAAAAATTAAGAAATCTTCACAGAAAGCTTTAAGGCTAACTATTTATATTTTAGGCGTGCTTTTGATTTTCCTGATGACAGCAGCTATGATTACTAGTTGTGTGATTGCTTGCGTAACACTACCGTTCAGTAGTTTTATAATTATAGGGCCCTTAGCTCTAGCTACTATTATTCTAGGTATTGGTCTCTATTGTTTAGCAAAAAAACTACCAAAAGATTCCCTTCTATTCTCGACCAAACCCGAGAAAAAGCAGCCTGTCATGAGCTCTCGAATTAAAACAAACTTAGAAGAAATGTATACAAAAGGTCTGGGAACCCTTCCTGAAGGAGTCATTTTTCCAGAAGCACGAAATATCTTGACCTACTCCTTAATAGCAAATCCTCGCATTAGTTTAATTACAGCGCAGGCTCCAGATTTTTCAGAAATTTCTCACCCTAGTGCCGAGACATACCAGCTATTCATATTACCTCCAGAACGTAGCACAGATAAGAATATAGAGCCTTTAAAAAACACTATTTATGCAAAATTAAAAGACCGACTAGGGGACGAGCTGTGGGGAACAATGAAACTTAAAATGGACCAGAATAAACAACCTGGTTACTGGGAAATTTTTGATCAGCCTACAGCAGATGGAGTCAAGGCTAAAAAGATCTTGATTTCTTGGAGTCCTTGGGGACTGTCCGATGAAGATATGGAGGCTCTAAATAAAGCTGATGTTGTTGGAGAAAGAAGTTATAAGCCCTCATTCCTCTGGTTCAAAGAGCAATGTGCTACTGATTATTTTAGTATTCTTATATCAGACTTTCTAAATTCCTCGGAAATTAAGTCTTTACATATTCATGCGGAAGAAATCTTTTCCCCACTAGCCCAAAATCTACAACGCCCTGTTTATCGGCCTACAGAACGTTATTTTTTACAGATCGCCCTACTTAAAGCGATCCATGCAGTAGGAGAGCAATTTAAGAAACATTCGAATAAAGAGCTACGTATATACCTTACAGCAAGTCACCTGAATCCTATGTTTCCATTCTATTTGCCAAAAGAGTGATGTATTTCGCAAATAGAATAGAAACATAGACTTATAATTAAAAATTGGAGGTATTCATGTCTTTACCAAATATAGAAAACTCTTCGATTCCAAGAACCCCCACACCCCCAAGCCAACCTACTCAAGATTATCTTTCTACAACACCCTGGAAAAAAGCTCTCCTTATAGCCTTAGCAGTTGTTACCTTACTATCTGCCATTGCATTTGCAGCCGTCTGTATAACACTAATTTTTACAGCACCATCTGTTGCCGCCTACTTTACAATTGTAGGACCTCTAATACCAATTCCAGTGATTCTTTGCTCTGTACTTATGTTTGCCTTGATCAAAACATTCGGCAAAACAAAAGATGATAGTCAATCTTCATGAGAAAAGAGCTAGAGAGATAATTGGCATTTAAAAATAGGGTAAAGAAAAGACCTACTTGTTATTTCATACGAAAAGATAAATCTTTACCCCCCCTTCTTAAATGATCCCAAAATTAATAAAAACCCTAGAGGCGAAGATTTTTGGGAGAAGATGAGACTACTTTAATAAGTGTTTAGGGACTATATGATCTTCAAGAAAATTATTCTAGCTTTTATAATTCTAAGACCCTAATAACCTTTGGATTTTTATGACACCCATGACCTCCGGCGTCCAATCTTCACGACGCAAGACCCACGATGTAAAAATAGGTCACCTATATGTAGGAAGTGCGCACTCAATAAAAACACAGTCTATGACGACTACCTCAACTGCAGATGTTGAGGCTACAGTACAGCAAATCTGTCTCTTAGCAGAACACAAGTGTGATATTGCTAGAGTTACTGTGCAAGGAGTTAAAGAAGCTCAAGCTTGTGAAAAAATTAAAGAGCGTCTAATTACTTTAGGCGTGAATATTCCTCTAGTTGCAGATATTCACTTCTTTCCCCAAGCAGCTATTTTAGTCACGGACTTTGTTGATAAAGTCCGGATCAACCCCGGCAATTACGTAGATAAGCGTAATATGTTTAAGGGAGCTAAAATCTATACAGACGAAAGCTATGCTCAAAGTCTTTCACGACTGGAAGAAAAGTTCTCTCCATTAGTAGAAAAATGCAAAAAGCTTGGCAAGGCTATGCGTATTGGAGTTAATCATGGATCTCTTTCAGAAAGAATAATGCAAAAATATGGTGACACCATAGAAGGCATGGTAGCCTCAGCAATTGAGTATATTGTTATATGCGAAAAGATGGATTATAGAGATGTTGTCTTCTCAATGAAATCTAGCAACCCGAAGGTTATGGTAGCAGCATACCGTCAACTTGCTAAAGACCTAGATGCTAGAGGCTGGCTTTATCCCCTACACCTAGGAGTTACAGAAGCTGGTATGGGAATAGATGGAATCATAAAATCTGCGGTGGGAATCGGCACTCTTCTTGCAGAGGGTCTTGGGGATACAATACGCTGTTCTCTAACAGGTTGTCCTACTATAGAAATTCCTGTTTGTGAAAACCTCCTAAATCAAACCAAAATCTATCTAAACCTTCCAAAGAAGAAAAATCCATTTTCCTTAGAAAATTCAGAAAGTTTCGTTGCTGAATCAAAGAAAATCACTAAAAAAACACCTTGGGGAGATGTCTATGGTGTCTTTTTAAAACTTCACTCTTTCCATCTTACAGACTTCTCTCCTGAAGAACTACTAAAACAACTTGGAGTGAACCCCGAAACAAACGAGAGAGCATTCACAACGCCTGAAGGAGTCGTAGTACCTCCAGAGTTGAAAGAATCCCCAATTGCTGATGTACTACGAGAACATTTTCTAGTTTTTCATCATCATCAAGTGCCTTGTCTCTATGAACACAACGAGACAATTTGGAATAGTTCTGCTGTGCACGACGCTCAATTTGTACATTTTCATGCTTCAGACCCCTTCATTCACACATCCCGAGATTTCTTTGAAAAACAAGGCCACCAGGGCAAACCTACAAAGCTAGTTTTTTCAAGAGATTTTAATAATGAGGAGGAAGCCGCGGTATCCATAGGGACAGAATTTGGAGCCTTACTTCTTGATGGTCTAGGAGAAGCTGTTGTTCTTGATCTGCCTAATATTTCTTTGACGGCTGCTCGAGAAATCGCCTTTGCGACCTTACAAAGTGCAGGTGTTCGCTTAGTAAAAACAGAGTATATTTCCTGTCCTATGTGTGGACGGACTCTCTTTGATCTTGAAGAAGTGACCACACGCATTCGAGAAAAAACTAAACATCTACCAGGACTTAAGATTGCAATCATGGGTTGTATTGTCAACGGCCCCGGAGAAATGGCAGATGCAGATTTTGGATTTGTGGGGTCAAAAGCAGGGATGATTGATCTTTATGTAAAACATACTTGTGTAAAAAGACTCATTCCTATGGAAGATGCTGAAGAAGAATTAATTCGACTTTTACAGGAACATGGAGTATGGAAAGACCCAGAACAAATGGGTTGTAAAGTATGACACTCGCCTTTCACACACACCCTTTAAACTATTGGACTTTCGAAGAACTCAATCGATTCCCTATACGCCATGGAATTTTTTCAAAACAAGAGGGCTCAGGAGGTGAAGTCTATGCAGCACAGAACCCTGAGATCGCTATAGCTCTCGACTCTCAAGATTACTGTGATCTTCACCAACGTCACAGTACCTCAATACGTTCTGTGACTCATACATCTTCTACTTATCAACCAGGAGATGGTCTCTGCACGCAGTCTCCCCTTCTGTCTCTTCACATCCGTCATTCTGATTGCCAAGCTGCGATCTTCTATGATCGAGAACATCACGCTATTGCTAACGTGCACAGTGGTTGGCGAGGACTTGTCGGCAATATCTATGCTGTTACCGTAGCAACGATGAAGAAATTATTTAAAACTAAAACACAAGATCTTTTCGTAGCTATTAGTCCCTCAATTGGCCCAGATCATGCTTTCTACCCTGATTACGAGATCCTATTTCCGCGCAGTTTTGTTTCCTTTATGAAACCAGACAATTATTTTGATCTCCGGGCCATTGCCCATAAACAACTTCTTGATCTAGGGATCCCCAAAAATCAAATATTTATTTGTGATCTATGTACTTATTCCAAACATGAGGTTTTCTTTTCTTCAAGATACCGCTTACACCACCCCAATCCCAAGCTAGTTGGCCAAGATTCAAAAAATAAGAATAATGTAACAGCGGTGCTTCTCCTTAATAGAGACTAAGAAAGTCAAGCCTAAGAGACTATCCCTCTACCACTTGATTTAAATATCACATTTCGTTAAAATACTCATGTCTGATGTAAGGAAATTTTTATAGTGAGTGTTTTATGAAAATTGGAGCCACATTTAGTGATAAAACTCATCCAGAGCAACCGTTTCCTACATCCACACAGACTCAAGATACACCTTCGAGAGTTACACCTGTTTCAAAGAGACAAAAGGTACTTGAAGTTGCAAGGTCTGTTCTTAATGTACTTGTTATTTTTTTAATTTTTGCAGCTAGCATCACATTATTCGTTCTAGCAGGGTTAAGTTTCCCTGTAATGCAATGTTTTATGATCACAAGCATTATCACAGTAGTAGCAGCAACTCTTGGAATTTTAGCTCTTCTGCTTCACCTGCTACCGAAGAAAGAGGTGTCTTCACAGCTTCCCCAGATAATCCTGATACCTTCATCTGAAGAAACTAGACCTAAACGAACAAGGCCGCCCTATGACACTTCGACTAGCTCAATTTTATTCTGCCACTATGAAGAAACCAAACATGAACTTCCTCCAGGCATTCTAATTCCAGGAGCTAGTAGCATCGATGTTTTCACTTTAAAAAATTATCCCAGCTGTAAAGTCGTCTCAGCTTGTGCGTCCAATCTAACAAAAATTAGCGATCATGAATCTCCAGTCCATTCTCTATTTCTACTTCCTCCAGAAAACTCCTATACAAAAACGGATCAACCAAAACCAACCTCACAACCCCTAAAACAACTACAAGAGCTCTTAGGAAAAGAGGAATGGTCAAAAATCAAATCTCAAATGGATCTTCAAAAAACACCTGGGGCATGGCAATCTTTTCCTTGGCAAGGTTCTTCTAAAAACGTAATTCTAGCATGGTCTCCCTGGGGACATTATGATAGGGATGTAGAAAGAATGTTAGACCAGCAATGTTCTTCATCCATAAATTATCACGATCTAGCGTACGAGCATCGTAAAAAAAACATGAACTCTGAGTTATTCTTTAAAGCTTTATTAAAAGAATTAATGCAGAAAGGGATTACTAAGGTACATATTCATGGACTTGAATTTTTTAATCCCTTAAGTCACAATGGGAAACCTCACTTTCAAACGCATAATCCCTACCTAAAATCTAAGTTACTAGAGGCTCTAGCACTTGCTGCCAAAGAAGTCTCTAAAGAAACAAAAGCCGCACTCACTCTTTATGTTACTCAAGATGACAAGAATCCATTTCATCTGGAATAAAGAAAATTAAATAAAGTATCACATTAAGGAAAATCAAAAAAATTATAAATCCAATAGTAATTCTGGGTTTTCGATACACTCTTTTAATGTGATTAAGAAACCAACAGCCTCTTTCCCATCAATAAGGCGATGATCATAACTTAAAGCGATGTACATCATGTCGGCTATGATAATTTCGTTCTCAAAAACAATAGGACGTTTCTCTACTTTATGCATTCCTAAAATGCCTACTTGTGGAGGGTTAATAATTGGCGTCGATAGTAAGGATCCATATACACCGCCATTTGTAATTGTGAAACTTCCCCCCTCAAGTTCGGCTATAGAGAGTTGTCCTTCACGAGCTCGCAGGGCAAGATCCGCTAGTTTTTTCTCAATTTCCCCACTAGAGAGTTTATCGCAATCACGGATAACAGGGACGACAAGTCCACGATCTGTTCCTACAGCAAGACAAATGTCGTAGTAATGACGATAAACGATCTCCTCACCCTCAATATAGGCATTCACTCTTGGATAGACCTTTAGGGCTTGAAGAACAGCTTTCACAAAAAAAGACATAAATCCTAACTTGACGCCATACTTTGAGATAAATTCTTCCTGTTTTTGTTTACGCAAATTGAGGAGTGGAGTCATATACACTTCATTGAATGTAGTGAGCATTGCAGATTCATGTAGAGCAGATAACAAGCGACGAGAAATGGTTTTTCGAATCGAAGTCATCCGCTCTCGAGTTTCTTTCCGATCTCCTTTTAAAGAACTTTGGTGTGATTTTTTCATCTCCTCACGAAGAGGAACAAAAGTCTTATCTTGAGGAGGAGACTGACGAACTCCAGACTGAGGAAAGCAAATAATCTCGGCCTCTATAGTATCTCTAGATTGAACATCTGTAGCGCATTCTCCTTCATTAGCAACCTCTATTCTTGCCACCAAACCACCAACAGCAACAACATCACCTTCTGAAACTTGCCAAAGAATTCTGCCCGATGCTGGAGCATAAATTAATTGATTTACCTTATCACTCTCAATTTCTAGTAAACCCTGATTTTCTTGAATAAAACTACCCTCTGGAACTAAAAGAGAGGCTATAGTCACCTCGCTGATAGATTCAGCAATATTAGGTATGCGTACTTCTGTAGTCATAGTTTACCTTAAAGAAAATAGAGTTTCCATACATGTCACTAGCTCTCGACGACTCAGCTTAGCTGATCCAGACGCTGTGGAACTGCTGCGAGGACGTCCTATGTAGGTGAGTTTCTGAGACAAAATATCCTGCAATGCCATGAAAATGTAGTCATAAGCCCCCATATTCTTGGGCTCTTCCTGCAACCAAACAAAATGTTTTATACGGGAATACTTATCAATAAGCTCTACTAACTCTTCAAGAGCTAGAGGATATAGGCTCTCTATACGTAAGCAAGAAAAATCCTTATCTCGTTCCTTAGGAAGCATTTCTAGATAGTCATAATAGATCTTTCCTGAGCATAATACTAAGATAGTAGCATTGTAATTAGGATGGGCATCTTCGAGAATAGGGCGAAATCCTCCGGGCTCTGAAAATTCTTCAATACTACTAACACATTGATGATGTCTCAAAAGCAACTTAGGAGTAAAAATAACCAAAGGCAAAGATAGATCTCGCTTCGTATGCTCTCTAAGAATCCGAAAATATTGCACAGGAGTAGAAGGCAATACAACTTGAAAATTCCAATTTGCTGCGAGTTGCAAATAACGCTCTATACGAGATGAAGAATGCTCAGGTCCCTGTCCTTCATAACCATGAGGGAGAAGCAGAACTACGTCAGAATGCAAATCCCATTTTTGAATACCTGACGAGATATATTGATCGAAAATAATTTGTGCTCCGTTAGCAAAATCACCAAACTGTGCTTCCCATAACACGAGCGTATTTAGTGCCTGTTGAGCATAGCCATACTCAAATCCTAAAATTGCGTATTCAGAAAGTGGCGAGTTGTACATTTCTACAGCTCCCTGATCTACAGAAAGGTGATATAATGGTGAATATGTATCTCCAGTAACAATATCACTCCAGAGCAAATGCCGTTGGCTGAACGTACCACGAATCGAGTCTTGACCAGAGAGCCTAAGGTTATATCCCTCAATTAATAACGAAGCAAATGCCAACTCTTCAGCCATTGCCCAATCATAGCCAATCAAACCTTCTGTCATTTTTATTCTTTTTTCTAACAGAGCCTTAACTTTAGCATGGGGATTAAAATTATCGGGAAGCCCGCAAAGACGAGAGCTTATATGAAATACAGTATCACGATTCAAAGAAACATCAATATCATGCAAGATAAGCTCACCGTTATTTAGGCGATCACAATGACGGCACTCTTTCTTAGGGAAAGGTTCTGGCTCTTTATCTTTTAACACCTGAAACTCACTATTGAGCCTATTCTCGATCTCTTTTTCAATAGGCACTAAAGTTTCCTCAGAGATATCTGCAGTATCTCTTTCGAGTAGGTGTTTCCTAAAAAGCTCCCGTATACTTTTCTTCTGCTTAATCTGATCATAGAGTAATGGTGCTGTTACTGCAGGATCATCGCTTTCATTGTGTCCATATTTACGATAACAGCAGAGATCTATAATCACATCACAACTAAATCTCTCACGAACTTGTAGGGCATACTCTATAGCTTCTATGCAAGCAATAACATCCTCACCATTAACACGAAATACAGGGACCCCTAACATCTTAGCAATGTCAGTACAATAAGGAGTAGATCTCGACTCTCTTGGCACTGCTGTAAAACCTATGTAATTATTTACAACAATGTGAAGAGTCCCTTCAGTAGAATATCCTGGCACACGACTTAACTGTAGGGTTTCATAAACCACTCCCTGGCCAGAAAACGCTGCATCTCCATGAACTAGAATTGCTAAACTGCTTTGTTCTCTTCCAGGTTCTCCTTGATGTTGTAAGGCAGCAACAACCCCCTCTACAATAGGATCTACAGATTCAAGATGACTAGCATTTGGCAACATCACAAAAGTAGTTGTTTCACCATTTTCACGATGAGACTTGAGGACATAGCCTTTGTGATACTTCACATCCCCTACGCTTTCCAAACCACGAGTAGCGGGTTCATCTTCAAATTCCATAAAGAGGTAGCGATAAGGTTTAGCAAGAACATTAGTTAATACATTCAAGCGACCTCGATGAGCCATTCCTAACACATAATTAGAAATCCCTAATCCAGATCCATAATTGACAAGATGCTCCAGCATAGGAACCAGAGTCTCTCCTCCCTCTAAAGAAAAACGTTTTTGACCGGTAAATTTTACCTGTAAAAACTCCTCAAAAAATGTCGCCTTACAAAGATCTTTATAGTAACGAAGAAGTTGTTGGCTAGATCGTTCTACTTTAGGTTTCTCCATAAGATTCCAAACGAACTCTTGCAAATCTGGAGTACACGTTAAGGTTTCTACAGTAAGACTTCCGCAGTAACATTTTTTTAAAGCTTGAATCAATTCGCCTACAGATACCTGAGGGTTAGGAAGGAGACCCAAAGAAGGAACTTGCTCATTAAGGTCTATCTTAGATATTTTTTCCCGAATTAGAGGAGAATCAGTAGTTGGGGAAAGCGTGGAAATCTGACTTTGAAGGTATCCATAATAACGGTAAATTGTACACAGAAATTGCGATTTCTGTTCTTGGAACATAAGGATATTCTCGTTCTCAGAGATCTTGGCAGTAACTTCTGATAAAGATTCTGCTTGCCCTAACTGATATCCTTCAAAAAAATACTTCCATGAAGGATCTAGAGTCTCATGATTCATAAACCTCTGATACATAGACTCTATCCAATCCATGTCCGAAGAATATACTTGCCCAGCAAACTCCGAATCCATAAAATAATTAATCTCAATAAATGTGATCTAAATGTCTGCTTCATAGCAAATTTTTATTTTTCAAAAAAAAAAATCTTTCTTTTTTTTTCTATAGTTGAAAAAAAACAAAAAGATGCTATACACCTGCTCTCTGAATACAGGATGGGAACCCTTGGATGAAAAGCGAACGTCTTAAAAAACTTGAATCGGAACTTCACGACCTTACACAATGGATGCAATTAGGTTTAGTGCCTAAAAAAGAAATCAGTAGGCACCAAGAAGAAATCCGAATTTTAGAGCATAAAATTCATGAAGAAAAAGAACGACTACAACTCCTCAAAGAAAATGGAGAAATTGAGGAGTATGTAACTCCACGACGTAGTCCTGCGAAGACAGTCTACCCTGACGGTCCCAGCATGTCTGATATCGAATTTGTCGAACCTACAGAAACAGAAATCGACATTGACCCAGGAGAAACGGTAGAGTTAGAGCTCACTGATGAAGGACGTGAAGATGGTGCGGTAGAAATCGATTACTCTAGCGAAGACGATGAAGATCCATTTAGTGATCGCAATCGCTGGAGACGTGGCGGTATCATCGATCCTGATGCTAATGAATGGTAAAATCCCTCTAGCTCTTTATATTCATATACCTTTTTGTACGAGAAAGTGTCATTACTGTAGTTTTTATACTATTCCCTATAAAAGGGAGGTAGTATCGTTATATTGTCATGCTGTGATCAAAGAAGGACTAAAAAAACTATCTGAAGTCCAAAATACTCATTTTGTAGATACGGTATTTTTTGGAGGGGGCACGCCTTCGTTAGTTCCTCCCTTCCACTTCAAACAGATCCTTAAAGAGCTTGCTCCCGATGCAAAGGAAGTTACCCTCGAAGCCAACCCAGAAAATTTAACTCCAGACTACCTAAATCAACTACAAAAAACTCCTATAAATAGGATTAGCATTGGTGTGCAAACCTTTGACGATGCTATCTTAAAACTCCTAGGACGTACGCATTCCTCATCTACAGCAATTACAGCAATACAAGAATGTCAAAATTATGGCTTTCACAACCTCTCAATTGATCTGATTTACGGATTACCAACACAATACCAAGAGGTATTCCTTAGCGACCTGTATCAAGCTTTAGCCCTTCCTATTACCCATATTTCATTATATAACCTCACCATAGATCCGCATACCTCGTTCTATAAGCACCGTAAGATACTAATCCCGACAATTGCTGAAGAAGAGACTCTTGCTACAATGAATCTCTTAGCCGAAGACCTTTTAATCAATAAAGGATTCCATCACTACGAACTTGCCTCTTATGCAAAACCAGGTTGGGTCGCGAAACACAACCTTTATTATTGGACGGATCGTCCTTTCTTAGGCTTAGGAGTCTCGGCTTCACAATACATCCACGGAGAACGTTCCAAGAATTATAGCCGAATCTCTTATTACTTACGTGCAGTACGTAGGAATCTCTCTACCCAAGAAACTTCAGAAATTCTTCCACAAAAAGCAAAAATTAAAGAGGCATTTGCTCTCCGCCTCCGTCTTATCGAGGGGGCTTACCTAGAGGATTTTCCTGCTAAGCTCATCTCCGTATTTACCGAGCATTCAGAATTAAAAAACCTATTCGATGTCAACGAAAAATTTCTTTCCCTCAATAGACGTGGAAGGCTTTTCCATGACACTATAGCTGAAGAAATCATGGGATGTTCCTTTTGATCTTGCAATTCAGAAACCCTCCCTATGTGTTATACTATAGCTTAACAAGCAGATCTTACTATAGAATTTCAAGATTATCAAAATAACAAATAGAATCGGGAAATTTATTTTATTTCTAAAATCAGCCCTTTACTAATAACATTATAAAAAGAGATCTTATCTTATTAAAAGTTCCTTTCCGCAAGAATTCATCTCGCATTCTTGCTCTCTCGTATTTCATTGTGATACTAACGTACCTCGTTTTCTCAAAAATTTTCATATAGTTTAAAAATATGAACCAATGCCTTAAAATACATTTAACGACGACCACGCCTGCAATAGCGCAATACGGACTTGATAAAGAACCATATATTTAAGCAAAAAATAAATGCTGTTAATACCAGATTCATGGTTTGGCCCACAGCTAATACATCACCACTCTGCCAATTTTGTTGAGGAGTTTTATTTTCTAAATCATAAACGGCAGATACATTGGAACGCACTAACACACGTGGAATTTGCAGACCAATGTTGTTAAGAACTATAATCGATAGAGGAAAATAAATACTTCCCCACGCAGTATATAAAAATCCGAGAGCGAACCCTAGTGCATTCCGATTAACTACCCGTACCCTTCCTTCAGGTAAGCGAACTCCTGTAGTCCTGCGATAGATAAATTGCTGCACTCGCCCCCTAAGACTTCTGCCCCACAAACGAGTCAGTTCGATAAAGATAATGCTACCTGTCATTGTAGATGCTGAAATAAAGACAGCTCTTAAAATCGGATAAGGCATCCAAAGCCTACGTAGAAGATTGAAATAATCAAAAACAAGAACGAGCATGCTTGGTAAAAAACAAGCTTGTGCTATAACTCGCGCTATACGACATCTTTCTCTAAGACAAGGATAGTTTGTGAAGAGCAAGAAAAAATAACGAATAGCACAAGCTGTGTGCATAAGAATTAAAGAATAACAAATCTGCAAATCTAAGCCTTCATGAACAGAAGCAAGTAGATATTCTTGAGTCAGCCCTAAAACTCTAGAAACAGCAAAAAGACTAGATAAACAAACTGCCGTGCAACTTTGAGGATAGGGATTCATTTCAAAATCCGCTGCAGGAGGACCTTGCTCCAACCATTGTCCTAGTCTTTCCATCGCATGAGAATCATTAGGATCTATAACGACGGCAACGTTCTGTGGCGTCGTTAGGGGAGCTCCGGAGGAGCTTCCCTCCCCTCCAGAATTTTCTACTCTACTGCTGATCAAACATTGTTCTCCCCAACGCAAGGCTTGAGTAAAAGAAGGACAACGAATAGAAGGACAGAAATAACCTTCAAGACCCGAAGAATAAGGTAAGGTTGTAGTATTTTCAGCCTGAGTTCCCCTAACGTCAAAAGAACTGAAAAAATCGCCAGCGACTCGATAGTTGTGTACTGCGTAGTTTCCTTGTATAAAGATTGTAGGAGAAATCCCTACAATCAAAATACGACTTGCATACGGAGAGTGATCCAAAGCACTCTGTAGATAAGCCCCTCCATCACCAAAAAAAAACACTAAAAAATTCTTCCCCTGATTCCCAGGATAAGAGAAAAATTGCTCCCAAAGCCCTAGAATTGCCTGACACAGAGGATGACTGATAAGAGGTAGGCTTCGGCAACAAGGATTGGTCCATGGACCACAAGACATACCACTGCCATCATTATAAAAGAGTCTGACATGAGGTCCTCCCCGGACTTCACTAATATGAAGAGCCTCGTTTACAGCTTCTAATTGGGTTTGCCAACTTCCATTTACATAGAGAATGTTTACAGAAGAATCTGAAACATCGGAATCCTCCTCTCCAGCTACACAGAGAACTTCATAAATAGTGTTGTTAGGAGGAGGTGACGGCTGACCTCTAGGTCCTCCCTCTATCATCAGTTCTGTCACTCCTTCAGATAAAGAAACAGTATTTAAATTATCAGAAGAAGGGCTTATGGTGAGTAGAGATTGTGCTGAGGGTTCAGAAGAAGAGGAGTCTAGAGGCTGGAGTTCAATGTCTTCATTGGTGGGTGATGAAGAACGAGATTGCGTAGGAGCGGTCATTAAGTATCTTAGACTGTTTAGCTTAACAAGCTATAGATTTATAAAATAACCTTTTATAAACAAGCAAGAACAGAATATGTACAGATAGGAATTTTATAGAAATTTCTAGGGAAAAATCACTTGAAAAAATCTTTCCAAGGATGTTTTTCACATTACATTGTAATAATAGAAGATTTTGTTTTCTATCCTACTCATGTTGAGAAAAAGGACGCATTATAATTTTCTAAATAAGGAATTTAAGATTATGTAAGAGACAATATCTGGCCTCCTATAGGTAAGGAAACGCTATTTAGGGATATGGAATAGAAATATTGTGGGCACCTTAGTCATGCTCTGCTTAACAAAACTTAAATCTTCAATACATCTCCATGATTTTACCAATCGTGTGAGGACAAGCTCACTCTCTCCAGAAAGATCAGAAGCAACACAGAGTTCTGCATAAGAAGGCAAGGAATCTAAAAGAGACTCAAAGGTATAGACATTGCGATATGGAGTTTCTATACATACTAAAGTAGACACTTGAGAGGCTACCGCTTTTTTAATTGACTTGATACGTTCCTTAGGGTTTTGCGGTAAATATCCAAGAAAGGTAAAATTTTGCGAAGGTAAGCCAGAAAGCATAAGAGCGAGGGTTATCGAACAAGGGCCAGAAAATGCTTGTATAGGAATTTGCAAAGCACGTGCACGACGAACTAGACTAGCGCCAGGATCAGCAATGCAAGGAAGGCCTGCATCAGAAATCAGTCCCCAAGTTTCCCCATGTTTTACTATAGGCTCGAGATAAAAATCCCAAGCCTTAGAGGAACGCACATGCTTACTCAAAATAGCCAGAGGAAACTTATGGACCTCAGGTAGTTTCCATAAACTAAGAAATGCTCGTCCTCCACGATCGCTTTCTACAATCAATCCATTAAGCCTGTGGATAAGTTCCCCTATAATAGCAGGGAGGCTGGTTACGTCACGATTGCCTAAGGTATTGGGGAAAAGATATAGAGTCACGGTTGTGTCATCCTAATCACTAAAGTGTCTACAGCTATTATAGGGTCTTGAACATTATTTTTAATTAAGCTTTCTGCATAAAATAAAGAACTTAGGGCTTTATAAAGCCTCTCTTTTCCATATACAGTAAACAGGTGGTGTTTATTCTCATTAGAGCCCTCCTCAAGACTACGTAAGCCATAAAGACATTGTGTACGAAGAAAAGCAATAATCCCTAAAGGATCTTCCCCATTCTCTAATAAAAAATGTAGCTGCTGATGGCTCTCTATAACATTGGATTTCAACAAAAAATCACGCAATTTCCATAAAGAGGATTTTTCCTTTTTCACTACGAAATCTTTAATATCAGAGTGATCCAAAACAGTCTTTTTTCCAATCGAACAGAGTAGTTTATCAAATTCACTAAGAATATCATGAAGAAAGGTAGCACCAAGTTTACGCAAAAATAAAGATACCAACGACTGAGAACATGAAATGCCCAAAGACGATGTCCTTTGTAAAAGAAGCCGTGCAACTCTCTTTTCACGATCTGCAGGCCATTCACCGAATAAATTCAAAGAAAGAGCAGACGGTAATACTGTTGATAATTCTCGAAAACATTCTGGTTTTGTTGTGATCATCAGAATGGTAAGGTGAGGTCGGGGATTCTGAGCATATTGAGTTAAAAAGTCTTTAATGGATGATGGTAATTTTTCTGTATGGATAATTCCCAAGGTCTCATGAGCTGAAAACAATCCGAATGTCTCTGTCCATGACATGAGAGTCGATAGCATTAGTCCTTGTCCGTCAAGCTCCTGAAACTTTCCAGAGACTAGCAATGCAAAAAAAGCGTCTTTGTCATCTTCCAAAGAGCTTCCTATAAGAGCTATAGCAGGAGATTTCTCAGTGTAAGCTTGAGAAAATGTATCAAAACTAGTTAGGGATTTTTGCATAGTAGCAGAGTCGAACAAAGTTCTATAAACTTACTATACTGATTTCAATGCAAACTGTACAGCTTCTTGAAATATTCTCAAAGACGTTGATTCCTAGATCGATTTGCTTTTGCTAAAGCTCAAAAAAACGGGAGGGGGAGTGAACTACTCCTTCCCGTTAATACAAGCAATAATCCTGAAATCACAAACTATCGAGTCATCATTTTAATTAGTTGGTGACGCCAACCATGAGCTGTACGCACACGGCTTTTAGAGCCATGCTTTCTTGTAGCTGTTGAAGAACACACGCGTTTGCAACTAGGTGTATGTTTATGATTTTTGTGGCATGCTAATGCACAAGATGCTGATTTTTTAGCAGCAGCTTTAGCAACTGTAGTTTTTTTAGCTACAGGCTTCTTAGCTACAGTCTTGCGAACTGTTTTCTTAGTAGCTACCTTTCTTACTACACGTTTAGCCGCAACTTTTTTAGCTACAGGCTTCTTAGCTACAGTCTTGCGAACTGTTTTCTTAGCAGCTACTTTTCTTACTACACGTTTAGCCGCAACTTTTTTAGCTACAGGCTTCTTAGCTACAGTCTTACGAACTGTTTTCTTAGCAGCTGTTTTACGAACTGCAGGTTTTTTTACAGCGGTTTTGCGAACAGTTTTTTTAGCAGTAGCTTTTTTAACTATACGTTTAGCCGCAACTTTTTTAGCAGGCTTTCGTACAGCTCTTGAAGCTGTCTTCCTACCGCTCTGTTTTTTTTGCGCTCCAATCATCTTCATTCCCCTAATTAGACAGGTAATTACTTACCTGATCTATCGACAGGGACAATCAAAAACTTTAATAAAAAATGACTTTTATTTTACTAATTAATAAAACAAAAATCATTTTTAAAACTTAAACAGATAGAAGATAGTTATTTAGAAAGAAATTTATCTAAGTAATAAAGGATACAGCGAACACCAAAACCTGAAGCATATTTTGGATAATGGTCTTCTTCTTTTTCACGATACGCAGTACCTGCTATATCAAGATGAGCCCAAGCTACAGAAGATTCTTCTAAAAATTTTTGTAAGAATAACGCAGCCGTAATAGCTCCTGCACGGTTATTACCGATATTTTTCATATCAGCAATATCAGAATGCAACGCTTTATCATATTTTTTGACCAGAGGCATTCTCCATAAAGGTTCGGAAGTCCCCGCAGATGCCTCTAAAAGATCTTCCGCCAAAACATCATTATTAGCAAATAAGCCTGCAACTTCTTCTCCTAGAGAAACTACTATAGCTCCTGTTAGAGTTGCGAAATCTATAATACGTGTCGGTTTACAATACTTTAAAGCGTAAGAAATCGCATCAGCAAGAATAAGTCTTCCCTCGGCATCAGTACTACCGATCTCAACAGACAGTCCCGACATACCTACATAGACATCCCCCATCTTGTAAGAAGCACCATCAATGGCATTTTCTGTTGCGGGGATAATTCCTGTAACATTTACAGGCAACTCTAAAACAGCTAATGCAGAGAGAATCCCTAAAACTGTAGCGCCTCCTGCCATATCTTCTTTCATAGTAAGCATGGATTTCCCAGGCTTAAGGTCTAAGCCTCCAGAATCAAAAGTGACTCCTTTTCCTATCAATACAGTATGATCTTTAGATTTAGGACGCCCTTGATAACGGAGGACTATGAAACAAGGGTCTACACAAGAACCCTTAGCAACAGCCATAAGCAATCCCATTTTTTCCTTGATAATAGCGTCTTTTCTCAAGACCTTGGCGTCAATACTGGGGAATTTATGTCCCATTTTCAGAGAAATTTCTGCTAATTTTTCAGGAGTGATCTCATCAGCATTGCCATTGACGAGATCTCGAGTAAGATATACTCCTTCGAAAATGGCCTCTTCTTTTCTAAAGATAGAGTTAGCAATCTTGGGGACAATTCCGAAAACAGTGACTTGAGAAAGAAGAGGTTCAATATCTCGATCTACTTTGTTATAACGAGGATAACCGTAATTTAAAGATAGGATTCCTGAGGACAAACCTGTTAAAAATTCTTCAGCAGAAACTCGCAACTCAGAAATTGTAGGTAAAATGATATTTACTGTAGTACATTTTGCCTTACGTAATACTCGAGTTAGTTTAGCATAAATGTGAAAAATAGAGTCTGCAGTTAACTCTTCACTTTTTCCTAGGCCCAATAGGAGAATGCGCTTTTCTTTAGCTTTCAGGCTGTTATAGAGGATTTCAACTTCCCCTCTCTTTCCTTGAAAATTTCCTGAGGTAGGAAGATAGAAAGACTCAAATTCAGTCTCAAAAGAAGCGGCATTTTTTGCTTCCTTACAATGCCAAAAAGGCAAGACTACAGCATCTGCCTTAACACGATTACGCCCAGAAGCTTGGGCATGAAATAAGACCACGAAATCTCTCCTTCTAGGATAACAATATCAAATGACTAGGGGTTAAAAAGGAACATCCTCACAGACATATTGCTGTTCCTGACCATAACCAGCATACATATCTTTATCTTTGATAGCTTCTGCATCAAGTGCTTCACCTTCAAACCCTACGGACACAGATTCGTATGATCCCTGATTTTGATGTTCTTCCAAAGATTGAGAACGGCTTCCCTCGTTTCGTCCAAAAGGACTAAACTTTACAGAGTCTACACTAATCACTAAAGAAGATTGTGGTGAACCGTCTTTACTCATATAGCTTTCTATAGAGATATCTCCAGCCACAATAATTGCAGACCCTTTCTTCAAATAGGGAAGCATTTTATCATACCGGTTATGCCAAATGTTACACTTGCACCAAATGGTTTCGTCCTTCATTCCAACACGAGTCTTTACTCCCAATCTCAGAGTGACAACACGCTTTCCCTTGGACGTCATTCGTTCTTCAGGATCAGCTCCAAGGTAACCGGCAAAATACCCAAACATCATAAGATAACCTTTTGGATTTCTATTTTAATACTTCTTTACTTTATGAAAACACATAATGTTAAATTTTTGGAGCTTACAGACTTTTCAAACATAGATTAAAAAAAGATTGAAAACTCCAACGTAGCCACGGCTCTTATTTTGAAATAAGAGCTTCATGCATCTTTGAAATTAGACAAAAAGATGCAATGTATTCGTGCCTTATTAAGCACGAATACCGGTAGGAGGGGGTTGCATTCCACCGCTAGCTTGAGGCATTTGTGGCATTGTATCCACAGAAGGCTCTCTACCAGCACAAATATCTGCACAAACAGTACGCCATTTAACAACAGTTTCAATAAACAACTGCGCAAATGCCTTTAATAAATTTGTCTCAGCATATTTCATATCCAAAACGCAGTGCATTAGAATTAACTGTTCCTTAGTAGCAACACCAACTCCACCCCCAGCCATCTGACCGCCGAGCATAGACCCTTCTAATAACTTTTCATATAAGGCTAATTTTCTTTGAATATTATCGGGGAGCCCATCCAATAGAGGAGCATAGACATAAAGACGATCTGAATGCTCTTCATAAGTAAGGTGTAAAGAAAACTCACCATCAACAAATAAAATGCATGTATTATTCTGATCAAAAGCTACATCAGGCAGTTTCAATTCTTTAGCAAAATTTTTTAGATTTTCCTCAGCATTTTGCCTGGACATGAGGGAATCTCCTTGTAATAGATTGTTATTGCTTCAAGTTACCATAAGAGTGATTTGTTAGTAAACGATTTCAAAATCTTAAAATGAAAAACCGACTTGCCTTTCTGTTGTTATTATGATATCCAATCAACGATGGAACAAGTTTCTTCTTATCCCTCCCTTCCTTTACCTCTTGGGGTTTCTAGAATTTCTTCAAACCACTATCGCTTTGCTTTATACGCCTCGGAAGCTACTGAGGTAATTCTCGCTTTAAAACAAGAGAGTTCTAAAATCATAGAAATTCCACTTGTTTCTAATAAACACCGTACAGGTGCCATTTGGCATATAGAGATCAGTGGTATTTCTGATGAATGGTCCTATGCATTTCGTGTTAACGGTCCTAAAAAGCATTCATTACAATACTCTTTTAAAGAGTACCTTGCTGATCCTTATGGAAAAAATATTCACTCTCCACAAAAATTTGGTTCTAAAAAAAAACTTGGTGACTATGCGTTTTCTTACTTAAAGCAAGAAGAATTTTGTTGGAACAACGACCAACCTCTAAAATTGCCAAAAGAAGATATGATTATTTACGAGATGCATGTTCGTTCCTTCACCCAGTCAAACTCATCTCGGGTTCATGCTCCAGGAACATTCTTAGGAATTATTGAAAAGATTGAACACTTGCGTAAGCTAGGTGTCAATGCTATTGAGCTCTTGCCAATCTTTGAATTTGATGAGACTGTGCACCCCTTTAAAGATCCTCAATTTCCCTACCTTTGCAATTATTGGGGATACGCTCCTGTAAATTTCTTTTCTCCATGCCGACGTTATGCTTATGCCTCAGATCCTTGCGCCCCTATTCGTGAGTTTAAGACTTTAGTCAAGGCTCTCCATGAAGCAGGTATTGAGGTAATTCTTGATGTTGTTTTTAATCACACGGGCTATGAAGGCACCTCATGCTCTTTACCTTGGATAGACACCCCCAGTTATTATATTTTAGACGAAAACGGCCATTTTACGAATTATTCAGGTTGTGGGAACACTCTCAATACCAACCGTGCTCCGACTACTCAATGGATTCTTGATATATTACGTTATTGGGTACAGGAAATGCATGTTGATGGATTTCGATTCGACCTTGCTTCTGTATTTTCTCGTAGTCCTTCTGGATCCTCTTTAGAGTTCCCTCCTGTCTTAGAGGCAATTGCTTTTGACCCTTTACTTGCAAATACTAAAATTATAGCAGAACCTTGGGATGCTGCTGGGTTGTATCAAGTGGGTTACTTTCCAACTTTATCTCCACGATGGAGTGAGTGGAACGGTCCTTATCGTGATACTGTTAAAGCTTTTCTTAATGGAAACACAAATCTTATAGGAACTTTTGCCTCTAGAATCGCGGGCTCCCAAGATATCTACTCTGGAGGTTCTCCTACCAATTCCATTAACTATATAAGCTGTCATGATGGGTTTACATTGTATGACACTGTAGCTTATAACTATAAACATAATGAGGCTAATCGAGAAAATAATCGTGATGGTACAGAAGCAAATTATAGTTATAATTTTGGTGTTGAAGGAGAAACCCTAGACCCTTATATCCTTAGAGTTCGGGAAAGACAGTTGCGAAATTTCTTCCTTACCTTAATGGTTTCACAGGGAATTCCTATGATTCAATCGGGTGACGAGTATGGGCATACAGCTCAGGGAAACAATAATCGCTGGGCTCTAGATACAGACGCAAATTATTTTCTTTGGGACCAGCTTACAGAAAAACCTATGCTGATGAACTTCCTCTGTAATCTCATTACCTTTCGCAAAAAACATAAAGAGATCTTTAATCGAGGATTTCTTACTGATAAGGAAATTCACTGGTTAGATGTTGATGGGAACCCCATCCAATGGTTCCCCAGTAACTTTCTAGCATTTAAAATAAAAGCTCAGAAAATACACACCTATGTTGCTTTTTATGTAGGAACTAAAGAAATATCTGTAACCTTACCTAAGCCCTCTGCTAACTTCCTTCCTTATGAAATGATTGCCAATAGTGACCAGGGTTTTGTATCTCAAAACTTAGTATCAAACACAACATCCTTGCAACCTTATACAACTCTAATTGCAATAAGTCGGGGGAAACATACTACCTAATGTCGCTATCCAATTCTTCATTCCAAGATTCTATAACAACAAAGTCTATATCCTTATAGAATTTTTCAAGAATCTGACGTGCGTTCAACCCTTCTATAGCAAGGCGATCCACATTGGATTGTAGAAGACCTTGCGCATCTAACATTAATCCCTGTGGGCTATCTACAACCAAACGTGCTGTCCAATCTACAGCCTCTTCTATTCCATAAAATTGCTTTGTCACACCAAAGCCTGCATAGTTCTCTTCATCAGCCTTAAGATGCCAAAAATTTTGAGGATTTCTTGCAAGTAGCCTTTCATACAAGGCTGTTCTTTCTAAGATAACACAAGCGGATAGTGCTTCTTTATCCAACTCTTTAAGGTATTTTATAGAGAGTACCGATTTTAAGTAATCTTCAATTGCCACTTCATTAGACACCATAATACAATGATTGTCCTTACGATGAACGTATAGTGCACCTTGGTACTGAATTCCATTGAAAAAAAGTGAAGCCGATTCATCTATAGGTTCGATCTTTAAGCACTGAAGTCCTGGATAAAATTCTCCCCAGCGGATGCCTTCATATAAAGCATGCACAACGCAACGTTGCCCTTGAATTGCAGTATCTAATAAGACATTATCCCCATAAATACGATAAGGCCCCTTAGCTTCGATAAGAGCTGTGGTACTTTCATTAGCCAGAAGAATCCGGATTTTAGGTTCGACAACGGTAGCTTGCTTGATAAAAGTATCTGATACTTTTACTTCCGAGGTTCCAGAAATACTCGTACTAAAGAAAAGACCTAAAAGTACGTATTGCAATATTTTCACTGTCCTTCTCCTAAACTGGATAAATTCTTGGTGTCTCTTTTTAAGTGGTTGTAAGCAAGTGGAGTTACCATTCTGCCTCTTGGGGTTTTTTTGATTAAACCTTTTAAAATTAAAAATGGTTCGTAAACATCTTCTAGTGTTTTAATATCCTCTCCCACTGCTACTGATAAGGTTTTAATCCCTACAGGTCCGCCTTGATAATAATCAATTATTGTAGTGAGAAGTTTGATATCAATTTCATTTAATCCCCATTCATCTATTAATAGCATAGCTAAAGCTTTTTGTGCTACGTCACCATTAATACAGTTTCCTTCTCGCATCTGAGCAAAATCTCTAACCCAACGCAGAAGATGGTTCGCTAATCGTGGAGTTCCGCGTGATCTCTTAGCAATTTCTAGTAATGCGGAATTATCGGCTTCTATACCGAGCAAATGTGCTGATCGAAATAAAATCTTTTTTAGATCTTGATCTGAATAGTAAGAAAGTCTCGCACTAAAAGCAAAGCGTGCTCTTAAAGGTTCGCTTAACATCCCTGATCGAGTGGTCGCTCCGACTAAGGTAAACGGAGCAAGATCCACGCGGACGGAACGAGCTCCAGGTCCTGAATCTATAGTAATATCTATTTTAAAATCTTCCATGGCAGAATATAGATATTCTTCAGCAACTTTTCCCATGCGATGAATTTCGTCGATAAAAAATACATCGCCTTCTTGCAAACTAGTTACAAGCCCCAAAAGATCTGAAGGTTTAATTAACTGAGGTCCGGACGCCACCACTAACCCTTTACCCACAGTATTAGCAACAATATAGGCAAGCGAAGTTTTCCCTAATCCTGGGGGGCCGAAAAATAAACAGTGTCCTGGTACTTCTCCTCGTTGCACCGCTGCACGAAGGAACAGGTCTAACCGTTCTTTTAAATGAAGCTGCCCACAAAACTCTTGTAACCCTTTAGGTCTTAAAGACACATCGAATTTTTTATCCTGGTGTAAGATAGCTACTTGATGCGTCATTTAGGTACCTTCTATATAACTTTTTCTTTATAGGTAGATTCTATTTACTGTAAAACTACCCTCGACAACATCGAACATTATATTGGGCATAGTACACGAGAGAATATATAGAAGTATACCACGGACATTTTTCTCTTTCTTTCATTACAAGACAAGGGCAGCAGAGGAACACAAGTGAATAAGAAATTTCAAATTGCAGTATTTCTAAGTTGAGCCTTAAAAATACCTCTTCCAATTTAACACTAATGTTCTTTGACTACATTGATCTTTTATAGGAAAGACAATTGTTATAAACAAATAGATTTAAAGGTAGTTAACTGTTCTAAAATACATTATCGGTTTTGCACTTTTTACAAAAATGTTAGAACCCATCGCAAAAAATTAAGGAATCAGAATAAAATTACGAGATTTTTATAAAAATCATCCTCAAGAATTGACTCAAGATAAACATACTTTTATGTACCAATATAAAAATACAGCAATACCCCAAGTTTTCTCTAAAAATAAGGTTTGCCTTTTTCCCTTCGGATTATCTAACATTGCCTCTAGGTTCTATGATAAAATTGTAGACTTTGGGGTAGGCTTTTCCTGTTTATATAACTAGTAATTTCAATACCTAATCCACGTCTATCTTATACCTAGAAAGGTTCACAAAATCAGCAATTTCAAGCACAGAGCATCATTAAGAAAGCAATTTCAAACTATTAAGGTTTCTAAATGAGTATAAAAGAAGATAAATGGATACGAGATATGGCATTAAATGCCGATATGATTCATCCCTTTGTTAATGGCCAAGTCAATGTAAATCCAGAAACAGGAGAAAAGCTCATAAGTTACGGTTTATCGAGCTATGGTTATGACATCCGTCTATCTCAAGAATTCAAAGTTTTCACCAATGTCTATAATTCTGTTGTTGATCCAAAATGTTTTACCGAAAACATTTTTATCTCTATTACCGATACTGTTTGTGTTATCCCTCCAAATTCTTTTGCTCTAGCTCATAGCATTGAGTATTTCCGAATACCTAGGAATGTTTTAACCATGTGTATAGGGAAATCTACATATGCAAGATGTGGGATTATCGTGAATGTCACACCTTTTGAGCCTGAATGGGAAGGTCACGTAACTATAGAAATTTCTAATACTACTCCATTGCCAGCAAAAATTTATGCCAATGAAGGCATTGCTCAAGTCTTATTCTTTGAATCTAGTACGGCTTGCGAGGTTTCTTATGCCGACAGAAACGGAAAATATCAGAAGCAACAAGGCATCACCATTCCTTGTGTCTAGACTTTCAGTAAGAGAAAAAACCTATGGCTTGAGATTCTTAGAAAGGACAATTGTCAACTCTTGGTGGGTGATTCTTAGTATTCTAGTTAGTGGTTTTATTTATGACCGAGCTATCCAAAAACTCCATGTAGAGGAGTTGCGTTTACAAAACAAGGTCTCTTCTTTACAAAAAGAAATTCTTTCTGCTCAAGAAGAGCAGCATCAGCTGGAGCTGCATCTCCAGCACTGGGATGACTCTACCATAGTAGAATCTGCTTTAATCCAGCGCCTGGGCTTAGTTCCTAAGGGTTATATAAAAATATGTATTACTAAGAACAAGCAACCAGAAAACAAGGACTAAAAAGAGACCATGATTCCCGCTGTCTTAATTTTTCTGATTGTTTGTTTTACTTTGTGCTCTGGCTTCATTTCATTATCTCAGATTGCCTTATTTTCTTTGCCTACAAGTTTGATCTCGCATTATAAAAGATCTAAATCTCAGAAACAACAGCGTGTCGCAAGGCTTCTCTTACATCCTCACCATTTACTTATCACCTTAATCTTCTGTGATATTGGACTGAACATTGCAATTCAAAACTGCTTTGCCATTCTATTTGGAGATACAGCTTCGTGGTGGTTTACTGTAGGTCTTCCTCTAGCAATCACCCTAATTTTGGCAGAGATTCTCCCCAAAGCAGTAGCCCTTCCTTTTAATACGCAGATTGCTAGTTCTGTAGCGCCTGTGGTTGGTTGTTTCACCAAGATTTTCAAGCCTCTACTTCACTGGGGCATTTCAGGAATTAACTATATAGTCCAATGGATTTTATCCAGGCAGCATATAGATATTATTCAGCCTCAAGAATTAAAGGAAGTGTTACAAAGTTGTAAGGATTTTGGCGTAGTCAACCAAGAGGAAAGTCGTTTACTCTATGGTTATCTTTCTCTTAGTGACTGTAGCGTTAAAGAACGCATGCAACCACGTCAGGACATTTTATTCTATGATATCCAAACACCTTTAGAGAACCTTTACCTCTTATTTTCTAAAAAACATTGTTCTAGAGTTCCTGTCTGCAATGACAATCTTCAAAACCTCCTGGGGATTTGCACAGCCCGTTCTCTTCTTTTGCATGATAAAAAGCCGCTGTTATCTTCTGATGATCTTCTCCCCTTGTTAAAAAAACCCTATTATATGCCTGAAACAATCTCTGCAAAGATGGCATTATGTCATATGGCAGCTGAAGATGAAACCTTAGGGATGATCATTGATGAATACGGTTCTATTGAAGGACTAATCACGCAAGAAGACCTCTTTGAGATTGTTGCTGGAGAAATTGTAGACCAAAGAGATAATAAAGTACTCTATACTACCTCAGGAGCTGATGTTATCATTGCTTCAGGAACCTTAGAACTTCGTGAGCTCAGTGAAATCTTCGATATTACTCTTCCAACAAATAACAATATCGCAACTGTAGGAGGATGGCTAATAGAACAAATGGGGACGATCCCAACAACAGGAATGAAACTTACGTGGAGTAACTTACTTTTTCAAGTATTAGACGCAGCTCCAAATCGTGTCCGCCGTATTTACATAAGGAAATTGTATGACTGATTCTTCTCTATTTTGGCTAGGGGTTAATATTGTCTGCATTGTCTTCCAAGGATTCTATTCTATGATGGAAATGGCCTGTGTTTCATTTAACCGTGTGCGATTACAATATTATCTGACTAAAGACCATAAGAAAGCTCGTTATATTAATTTCTTAATCCGTAGGCCTTACCGCCTCTTTGGCACTGTGATGTTAGGAGTAAATATTGCCTTACAAATAGGCTCTGAGTCTTCTAGAAATTGTTATCGAGCCTTAGGAATTTCTCCAGACTATGCTCCCTTTACTCAAATCTTTTTAGTGGTAATTTTTGCAGAGCTTCTACCTTTAACAATATCTAGAAAAATTCCAGAAAAACTCGCGCTATGGGGCGCACCGATTTTATATTATTCGCACTACATTTTTTATCCACTGATTCAGCTGATAGGAAGCCTTACTGAGGGGTTGTATTATCTTTTAAATATTAAAAAAGAAAAGCTGAATTCTACATTAAGCAGAGATGAATTCCAGAAAGCTTTGGAGACTCACCACGAAGAACAGGATTTTAATGCCATTGCTACAAATATTTTCTCTTTAAGTGCAACTTGTGCAGATCAGGTATGCCAACCTTTAGAACAGGTAACCATGCTACCTTCTTCAGCAAACGTTAAAGATCTATGTCTCACTATAAAAAATACTGACATAGAATTTGTTCCTATTTATCATAAGGCCCGAAAAAACATTATAGGTATTGCTCGCCCTAAAGACTTTGTTAACAAAATTCTTGATGAAGCGTTAATTAACAATTTACATTCTCCTTGGTTTATCACTGCAAAATCAAAACTCATTCGCATCCTTAAAGAATTCAGAGACAACCGTTCAAACGTCGCTGTTGTTCTGAATCCTTCAGGAGAAGCTATAGGGATCCTCAGTTTAAACGCTATTTTTAAAATTTTATTCAACACAACAAATATTGCTCACTTAAAACCCAAGACTATATCTGTTATTGAACGAACATTTCCTGGGAACTCACGTATCAAAGATCTAGAAAAAGAACTCGATATCCAATTTCCAAAATATCCTGTAGAAACCCTAGCACAGCTAGTACTTCAACTATTGGATACCCCAGCAGAGATAGGGACTTCTGTAATTATTAACAACCTACTATTAGAAGTGAAAGAAATGTCTTTATCTGGAATTAAAACAATATCCATCAAAAACCTACTATCCTAGATTCTAGGGGAATAAAAAAATTGTTATCTCAAATATGATTAGAGATTCGATAAAGTTACGTTTGAGTATTTTGATACTTATTACGAATTACGTAAACGCATCACAACCTTTTTTATAATTGCAATAGCCCTTTTAATTTCTTCGTGTGAAAGAAGATGACTGAAGGAAAATCTTAATGTTGCCATTGTTAACTCTCCGTCTACATTCATGCTAACAAGAGATTTAAATGGTGTAGTAGCTCCTGAAGAACATGCAGATCCAAAACCACAAGTTACTCCTTCCATATCCAAGGCTATTTGTAAAACCTCTCCTTCAAGGGGTGGAAAAGCAATTGCCGAGACATTATTTACTCGCGGCTCATTTTCGCAATGGATGTGAACATTAGAAATACATTCCTTAATTCCATTTTCAAAAGTATTTCTATAGATGAGGATCTCCTGAGAAATGCGGTCCTGATGTAGGCCTAAGTATTTGAAAACATAGAGCAGTGAAGCAATGCCCCATAAATTTTCTGTTCCTGAACGTAGTCCCCCTTGCTGACCGCCGCCCCATATCTGGGGAACTATTTTAACTCCTGGAGCAATTAAAAGAGCTCCAATTCCGGGAAGAGCATGGAATTTATGCCCACTGAAAGCCATCATAGTCACCCCACAAGGAAAGACGATCTTTTCCTTCCCTATAATTGCAGTAGCATCGACAATAAATTGTAGCTGCCGCTCTTTTGCCAACTGCGCTATAGCAGCAACATCAGATTTAGCGCCGATCTCACTATTTACCCAACCTAAAATAATAGCCGAGGTTGTAGGAGTTAGCGCCTCTTCAATTTGCTCTGGCGTAAGAACACATTTTTCCTTTTGAGGCTTTAAATAAGAAACTGAGAGTAAGGATTGCTTTAAAGACTCTAGAATAGCCGGATGCTCGCCAGCCGATGTGATAACATGACTCTGTTTAGGAAGGCTCGCTATAGCTAAATTTAAACTTTCAGTAGCCCCCGAGGTATAAAGCACACGCCCCTCGAAAGAAAAGACTTTTTGGATCCATTGCGAAGTTTCTAAAACTAGGTGATGAGATTTTTTACCTAAACTATGGACACTTGAAGGGTTACCGTATGCGCCGTCTATAATGAATAGCTTGTGTAGAAACTCTAAGAGCCCAAACTCTGGGGGCGCCGTAGCATTATTATCCAAGTAGATCATCGCACACTATCTTAACAAAGAAATTATTGCATTCGGACTAGTACGACAGTAGCGTTGTCATCACCTCCACGATTATTTGCTAGAGAAATTAAAGCATTCCCGCGTTCTTCTAGGGTGGCAGGTTGATTAAGAATATCCCGGATGTCAACATCAGGAACCATATTCGTCAATCCATCTGAGCATAGGCAAAATAAATCTTCTTTTTCGCAGGATAGATTGCGAATATCTGGCATAACGTAGGGACGACTTCCTAAAACATTAGTCAAAATATGACGATAAGAATACACCTTATCTGATTGTTTAGGAAGCCTATAACGATTTTTTAACTGATTCTCTAAGGAATGATCTTCAGTCAAACACCGCAATTCTCCCTCACGAATACGATAAATTCTACTATCACCGACATGAAATAACCACGCTCTATCTTTACGAAACTGAATAAAGCTTAGGGTTGTTCCCATCCCTTGTAAATGCTTTTCCATCTGCCCATGCTGATAAACTAAATCATTTACCTTCAAAAGAATCTTTTGTAAACTCTCCTTATATTGATCATCCTCGCATCCCATTAATTTCAACTGCTGTTCATCGATAAGCTCCATAAGACTGGTTACTGCCTCTTGGGAGGCAATATCTCCACCAAGATGCCCCCCAACCCCATCAGCAACAGCTACTACTTGAGAAATAAGATTTACCTGCCAAAAATCTTCATTTCTAGCACGCACTCTACCAATATCACTCAAACCAAAATAATCAAAATCCATAAAGCGCACCTCAAGAGAGCTTGAGTCACATACAGAGTCTGCTCCTACTAACACACTCTAGTTTATCTCATGCTTATAAACGAACTCTATTCTCCTGACGATATAACAAAATTTCTATATTTAAACGAATTTTTGTATGAATTACCGATCGCAATTTTTCTATGGTGAACGGTTATATTTTTATGAGAAATAAAGATTTGATAAATAATCTTGCTATCGATAGGCTGATCAAGTCAATTTTTTAATTAGACCAAGGATAAAAAAATGAAAAAAGCATTCTTTTTAGTTCTATCTTGTTCAGCACTACTTGCTCTTAGCGGTTGTGTTCCTGTAACATAAAACTTTCAGGTGCCATGAGTTTATATAGACTCATGGCACCTAGATAACTCTTTCAGAGCTATTCATATGTCATCTCTTGTTATGCAACTAACAATTGCTATAAATTCACAAACCTCCTATGCAAATGGAAAATAGAATAATTCTTTTTGTAGAGGTGATAGAATGAAGTGGTTGATTTTTTCTATGATCACAGCTCCAGTTTTATTTCTTCCGGGGTGTACATTAATTCCCAAAGAAAAGGTTTTAGCACCTACTATGCAGTTTTGTTCGAAGCCTCTTTCTTAATTTCAAATCTTGCTTTTAAACTAAGAATAATACCTCCTCTTTGCTTGTTTTTATTTTTTTCTTTGATATAACCTAATGAGAGTGTTAAATGAGAAATCCTCACTTGCAAGAGGATTTAGTTTAAAAGAAAAAAGCTTTCTTGCCGTTAGGATCTTTTACAAGAAGTAATTTAAGGACAGTGATTATGCGAAAAATGTTGCTATTATTAGCATTTCTGGGATTGTTATCCCCTACTCTATCTAGTTGTACTCACTTAACCACTGTAGGAAGCTATCATCCTAAGCTCTATACTTCAGGGAGCAAAACCAAAGGTGTGGTTGCGATGCTTCCTGTATTTCACCGTCCAGGGAAAAGTCTTGAGCCTCTACCGTGGAATCTTCAAGCAGAATTTACTGAAGAGATCAGTAAAAGGTTTTATTCTTCAGACAAAATCTTTCTAATCAAACATAATGCCCCCGCTCAGACAGTAGCTCAATTTTATGCTCCTATTACTAACCTCCCTATAGGAATTGCGGAGCAATTTCTTCCCGCAGAATTTATCGTTGCTACAGAACTGTTAGAGCAAAAAACTGCAAAAGAAGCAGGTATTGAATCTATAATGGCCTCTGTGCGTGTTCGTGTTTTCGATATCCGCCATCAGAAAATCTCTTTGATTTATCAAGAAATCATTGAATGCAGCCAACCCCTAACTACCGTAGCAAATGACTATCACCGACATAGTTGGAATTCAAAATACTTTGATTCAACACCTATGGGCTTGATGCATAACCGTCTTTTCCGTGAGGTTGTTGCGAGAGTTGAGGGATATGTTTGTGCTAACTATTCTTAAGTCTAGGTAAATGTCGAAACTTATTCTCTTATTTTCCCTCGGTCTAGCGGCCCTAGCTTCTAGAAACTTTTTTGTTTGGCCAACGCCTTCTGGGAAAACACCTTTAAAGCTGCGCCAAGTTATATTTGGTGCATGTCTTCTTATCTTTTCTTCTCTTGTTGCTCATAGTTTCAGCATGCAAACTGCAGAACTACTTTCCACTATGACGGGAATTAGTCTTGCCTTTACTTTTTTATTCTATCTACTGTTCCTTCCATTAGATATCACTCGCGCAGTACTTTTCTCTGGAGAACGCCCCCTAAAAAGCTCTTGGCGTACTTTTGGATCTGCCATTAGAATGTGGATTATTATTATTCCTATCACACAGCTGCTTGGAATTATGCTAAGCAAATTTTTAACCTTAATGATTCCTTCAGAAGAACTTTATAGTCAAGAAGTTACACAAGAGGTCAAAAATTCGCTACCTATGACAAAATACCTTATCGGGATGATTCTAAATTTAGGAGTGCTGACGCCATTTGGAGAAGAAATTTTTTTTAGGGGCATCCTACAGACGTTTTTGAAAAACAAAATGACCCGCATCTGGGCAGTGGTATGCTCGTCTATTATTTTTTCGTTAATTCATGTTGAGCAGTCGCTAGGAAGTTGGATTTTTGTCCCTGTATTGTTTGTCTTTTCTTTATCTGCAGGATTTTTGTACGAAAAAGACCGCCATATTCTTTCTCCCATTGTTTTGCACGGGCTATTTAATCTGACATCATTAATGCTATTAGGAATAAAGTAAAAGAGTAAGTTGGAGAACATTCTTTTAGCAAAAGAAAACTCTCCTTAGGGCTGCCACCTTCCAGTTCTGACCCGGTTCAAAGGTTCCTTCTCTTAAAAGGCCCCCAACCTACACCCTCTTTGATACCACATGCCCTGTTTTTTCAAAAGCAACATCTATTTAAAAATTACCTAACCTACTCATTTTTCTCTAAATGCTTGGCAAGCTCCCAAAGGCGATCTGCTTCTTCTAAAGAGACAGGTTCATTACTTTTAGAAAAGAGATATGGAGCTCGGCGACGCAATTTTTCTATAGCTCCATTAGCAACGTCTCCAAAGGCAAGAAGTTCCTCTCGCTCTAATAAAAAACATAAAATTATAGATAAAGTTATAATATCCCCAGCTTCAGAGCCAATGTCTTTTGCAGTTTTACCCTGCAAGACAGCCTCATGAAATTCCTGACACTCTTGAAGGATATGTTCTACTATCGATAACAGTGATTGCTCACGAGACCAAGGACATCGTCCTTCAATCACCATCGAATGAATAATACTTATCAATTGAGAAAAAGCATGACTCTTCATCTACACTCCTATAGGATTTCTTCCCAGCGTCATTCAAGTAAGTTAATAATGCGTCCTTAATTTTCTTATGTCCTGAAGAAAACGCCAAAAGATCAATTTGACTCAAAAGATGCAACTCCCCCAGTTTTGGAAGAGAGGTTGCTGTAAAAATGAGAGAAAACAAACGCACTTTATGATTAGTAAATGCATGACGTTGCTCTTGAAGCGCCCCGTATAATTGCAAAGTACTTCCTATATAAAGCTCCATTTTCTTTGTAAACCCTTCAATATCCTGAAGAGCTTCTTCAGACTCAATTTCACTATAGGGAAATTCGTATAAGCCTGCCATCATTTGTTTAGGTCCTCTCTTCTCTACAAGTAGAGATCCCTGATAAAGGATGATTGCGACCAAACGATGTAAAAAAACTATTTTTTTTCTCGCATGACGTACTGGCAATACTAGTTGTTTATTCTCCCTCCAAGCACCGCATGATCGACGTACAGGACAAAGATCACATTTAGGTTTTTTCTTACAAATACATGCCCCGAGCTCTATCAAAGCCTCCGCAATCACCTCAGGGCTTTTATGTGGGAGAAGCGCCTGAGCAATCCTAGAGATCCAGGTCCGAGTAGACTCCAGATCTATAGAAGTTTCAATCAAAAACATCCGACTCAAAACACGTAAGACATTACCATCAACAGCTGCAGCCCGCCTTTTAAAAGCAAAAGCTAAAATTGCATGAATCGTGTAAGGACCCAAACCACGAATTTGCCCTAAGGAAATCGCATCATCAGGGATATGCCCATTAAACTCATTCATAACCATGCGCGCTCCTTCTAAAAGATGACGCGCTCGAGAATAATAACCTAACCCTTCCCACAACTTAATGACATCTTCTTCTTCTGCTAAAGCTAGCGATTCTATAGTAGGAAATTTCTTCATCCATTGGGTAAAATAATTGACAACAACTTCGGCTCGAGTTTGCTGCAACATGACTTCAGAAACCCAAACACTATAGGGAGTCGGGTTATCCCTCCATGGAAGTGGGCGTTTATTTTTTTCAAACCATTTTTTTAACTCATTGACAGGAAAATTCTTTGCCTGTTCAGAAAAAGCTATCTTTGTCATACAAAATCTCTTAAAATTTAACCCAATTATCAAAAAATAAAACGGCTATTCTACAGTGCTTTATGGAAAAATTTTCCTGGCTCATAACAGAAGTTTCAAGACTCTCCTCTTTCCTTCGGTCTCAACTGCCAAATCATAGCAAAAAGAACATCCTATCTGCTATTCGTGAACACCGATGCCAAGTAAATGGATTTGTAGAAAGATTTGAATCCTACAAAATACAGCCAGGAGACCACGTTACTCTCTCACTTGTAACCTCAATACAGGAAAAACTCAGCATCCTTTGGGAAGATGATTCTATCATTATTTATGATAAACCTCCTCACATGACTACCGAGCAAATTTCCCAAGCCACAGGATTGTTTACTGTACATAGACTAGATAAAGGCACTTCAGGATGTCTTCTCATGGGAAAATCTAAACAAGCTGCTATGGAGCTTATGAAATTGTTCAAACAAAGAAAAATCTATAAACAATACACAGCTTTGGTTTTTGGTCACCCTAAAAAAAAATCTGGAGTCATAAGATCATATACAGCTCCTGTATATCGAAGATGCGGAGCAGTGATTTTTGGTTCAACACCACCATCTCAAGGAAAACTCACTATTACAGAATGGTTAGTCATGCAAAGCTATAAACAATATACTTTAATGCTTTGCAAACCCATTACAGGAAGAACACATCAAATCCGATTACAAATGCAGCTTCTTGGTTGCCCTATTGTGGGAGATGTTGATTACGGGCCGAAAAAACAACCGCCTCGCGTCTTCCGGCCTTTACTCCATGCCCAATCGTTAGAATTCATTTCGCCATTCTCAAATCTTCTCTTAAAAGTTTCTGCATCAACAACTGAAGATCCTAGAGAATGTGCTCGCCACCTTCTTCACAATTAGAATCTACCATTTCAAAAGGCAAAATAATCAGAAAGAGGTTAAAAAATCTTTTTGACTACTAAACTAGAGTCCCATTATTCCCATTACCGCTATCCCCTACATTCCCCGCCGCGACTGAACTAGATCCCGTTGCAGAACTAACAATGCCTAAAGGACAACTCGTGCTAGAAGACTGAGTCCCAGGCAAAGGTTGAGTCGTGATAGTCGATCTTAATGAGGAAGGTTGCTGAGAATGTGTGACTGGAGCAGTGGGACCAATCCCTGCAGCACGTGCCCATGCCTCAGAACATCGGTGTATGCATTGATCTCTTCCCGAAACATTATTAGGATCATTTAATAAAGACATTTTTTCAGAAGTTTTCTTAAAGCATGTTTCAGCCAATTCCATATAATTTGATAAGGAAAGTCCTTGATTAAGATGCCGAGTTTTAGCCGCAGCTTTGCCCCCTGTTCGAAATGCTCCTCGTTTCCTTTCAGTTTCTACACGCATGCGCATGCCTCTTTCAATAACAGCCTGTACACTAGGTTTTTCTAAAAGGTTCGCACGTTGGGAATCACCAGTTCCTGGTACAAAATAACATTGATAGTAAGCTAAAACTACAACAACCAAAGCCATCATTTGATTCTTAGTTAACCAGATAGGTGTTACCCCTCCATTTGTAGCCGCAGAAAAAATACATGCTAATAAATGCATACAAGAAGCCGATAACCGAATCCCTATACACGTCTCTTTTTGTTTTTCCTTAGAAAATACATTAAGGAGTGATAAAGTCATCCCAATCCTTTCCATATCAAACAAACTACAAACCTGATCGTCTCCCCCTCCCCAAGGAGAAGTAACGATTATTTTTCCTTCGTAACTTGCTTCATGTTGTAGATCCGAGCATTTGGCAATCCCTGAGCTAATTGCATTATTCCAAAAAGTATCCTGTAGTAAATCATTCACATAAGTCGCTGCATCTGCCCACATATCCATGCTCTGCGTCTTTAAGATCTCAGAAAAGTCCATAGAACATCGTTCACATTCGCCAACAATTTGTTCACAACTAGGGAAAGCAACTAGTGGTACTCCTGACAACAAACTCAATGTGTCAACGCCGAGCTGACTCAAAGCTGTCAAAAGCACCGCTTTTCCATACTTTTTTTCTAAATCTTCAAGTGCTTCTAAAGAAATAGTTGAATTATTTTGGTTATCTTTTATCCCGCAACAATTCTTCCATAAACCACAAAATAAGCGGCCAAATCCACCGCAACCATACTTGCCATCTGGAACACCACAAGCAGGACAACAACAATTGTTCTGGCAAGAATCTCCACAGTGGTCGTAACAAAACTGACTGGCCCTCTTAGCTTCAGGGCTCGTCACTGCTGCATAAATGATCTGAGCCAAGGATGCAGCAGTTCCGAGTGGATTAGTTGCAGCAGATCCTGCTGCAGATAATAAGTTTAATAAAGCTTGTATAGAGTTTCCTGTTTGACTGCTACCCCACCCTTGTTGGGAAGTGCTAGCTTGGGTTAGCAAGCTAAGGAGCTGCTGTAGTTGATTATCAGGGGATGTAGTCGAGCCCCCTCCTCCTTGCTGAGCTCCAATCACTTGTTGTAATAAATGAGTAAGCTGGACTGCTGGAGAAGGTGAGGTAGATGTTTGCCCTTTCAATACACTAATCAAGAAGTTTAATTGTTCCGTTGGTATTCCTGCTAAGCCAGATATCCCGGGCACTGATGCAGAGGATACCGTAGTCGTGTTAGAGAATATACCCTGAGCGGTAGATGAAGTAGATACTACTGGCGATCTGGAAGAAGTTGTAGTCAGCGGTACACCAGAGGATGCAAAGTTTTTTCCTAAAGGATTTGTCAAACGACCTCCTATGTAAAAACCTCAGACAAAACGCACCGAGGTCTCGTACTGTTTTTCAAAAGTTCTAATTCTTACATCATCTTTATCTCTAAAAAGCAAAAAAACTTAAGGCATTCTACAAAATGAATAAAGAAAAAAATTTAATTTATGACACCTATACTCGATTGTCTTAGATCTAATAAAATGTAGATGATCTCAAGACTCCAAAAGATTTTCTGAATAATCAAAGGATTTGTTACTCTCCTTCCAAGAAGCTTCAAAGAATATATAAGGCGGATTCATGCTAAAAATTGATTTAACAGGAAAGGTAGCATTTATTGCAGGTATTGGTGATGATCAAGGATATGGCTGGGGTATTGCTAAGCTTCTCGCAGAAGCAGGCGCTACGATTCTTGTAGGAACATGGGTGCCTATTTACAAAATTTTTTCTCAATCTTGGGATTTAGGAAAATTCAATGAATCAAGAAAATTATGTAATGGCAGTCTATTAGAAATTGCTAAAGTCTATCCGATGGACGCAAGTTTTGATAGCCCAGAGGATGTTCCTGAGGAGATTGCTCAGAACAAGCGTTACAAGGGTATTGAGGGATTCACGATAGTAGAGGTTGTTGAAAAAGTAAAACAAGATTTTGGCCATATTGATATTCTTGTGCACTCTCTAGCAAATAGTCCTGAGATTTCTAAATCTCTATTGGAAACGTCAAGAAAGGGCTATTTAACAGCTTTAAGCACCTCTAGTTACTCTTTTGTTAGCCTTCTCTCTCACTTTGGTCCAATTATGAATCGTGGTGGATCCACAATATCACTCACCTACTTAGCCTCTATGCGAGCTGTTCCCGGATACGGAGGAGGAATGAGTTCAGCAAAAGCTGCTTTAGAAAGTGATACCAAAACACTTGCCTGGGAAGTAGGCCGTCGGTGGGGAATCCGTGTCAATACGATCTCTGCAGGACCACTAGCCAGCCGTGCAGGAAAAGCAATTGGCTTTATTGAACAGATGGTAGATTACTATCAAGAATGGGCACCTATTCCTGAGCCTATGACCGCAGAGCAAGTTGGTGCTGTTGCTGCTTTTTTAGCATCTCCTCTAGCTTCAGCAATTACTGGGGAAACCTTATATGTAGACCATGGAGCCAACATCATGGGAATTGGTCCAGAAATGTTTCCTAAAAACTCATAAGCCCTTCATAATAGCGGACGCCAGCTTCCCAAGCAGAAAGAATACCCTTTGTTTCGGCTGGAGGAGCAAGGAAGTCCGCATGGATATGCATCTCTTCGGGTGCTGAACTCATGACAATCTTAAAATCTCCACGCTGAATAAGGTCGATATCATTAGCATCATCTCCAGAAGCCATGACAAAAGGTTTCTTTCCGTTATAAAGTATCTCAATAATACGGTCTAAAGCTTTACCTTTGGAAACGCTCTTATCTGTTAAAAATAAAATTGCATAGCGAAAGTCAAAAGGCCAGCGCATTAAAGTCATAGTCATAGAAAGAGTCAGCTCTTCTTGCTTTTCGAGCTCTTTTTGAATTCTGATAACTTCGTCTCGAAGTCCAAAAACTTTTCCTGCAGCAAAGCTAGAAAAAGGATATTCATCTTTTAAAGAACATGTTTCGAACAGAGTCTCTCTCTCTTTGGAATTAGGGAAATATCTAGGGTCTACATACTCATGTAAATCTTGGGCGACAGGGGTCGGTGAAAAGCGATAATAATGATCCCCATAAGCAGCCCCTGCTTCTACGGAGAGGATAGCTGTAGCTCCTTCCATACAATCTTGTAGAATACAGAGAAGCTCAGAAGGTAAGCTTTTAGAGTAAAGAAGGTTTGATGATACAGAAGACCATACGGATGCACCATTTTGGCATCCCAATAAATAGGGAGCTTCAAAACTAGAAAACAAACGTGCAGCATATTTGTAATATCTTCCTGTAAGGAAAAATAATTTCCATCCAGATTCATAAAGAGAATAAAGCTTAGCGTACACCTCTGAATCTAAATGATGGGATTGGTGGGTAATCGTACCGTCAATATCAGTTACTAGTAATTTTTCCATAGCATCACCATAGTTTCATTAAGCGCTGCCAAGGAATTTCTCAGGCAACTCCAAATTTTTTTTAATCTACCAACTGTTATTCATTTAGTCTCTGCAAGACCTATATGTCCACTCTCACAAATAGAGAGAACACCTAGAAAAGAATAGGGAGCTGCGAACTACATTCAAAGGATCTATGAAGCTCTCTAGACTGCACTTGCAGGAATATACATGATTGCGGTTTAATTTGTACTTGGAAATCATTAGACTATAATTTATATAGCATCGACTAAAACTATATCTCATTATTACTTATTATGTAGTTGGGTACAAATCAGTCCAGGACTACAATTTTAAAAAGATAATCATAGGTCCTACAGTATGTTTTTCAATTTTTTTTCTCTAGTTTTCAAGCTTTCTGATGAGCTTGCTCTTGTAGAGAATATTCAGGAATCCATTTCTGTACATGAAATGTTTCCAGGAAACATGAAGCTAGAAATGTATAAAATGCTTGGGTCTTTGGTTCTACTTTTGACTATTTTTGGAGTCGGTGTCTGGGCATTTAAAAAATTTGTAAAATCCCGAGGTCATGGGTTTGGAGGTTCTTCTCAAATTAAAATTTTAGAACGACGCTCTCTAACACCAAAGACTTCTATTTACCTTATTCGTGTTGTAAATAAAACATTTGTGATAGCAGAAACTGCAGAGAAAATTACGTTGCTTGCGGAATTTCCTCCCGATACTGATATCAATCATCTCCTTCAAGAAAACCATAAACATGTTTCTTCCTGTCCAACTTCTGACTTTCTTAGTAAAGCGATACAGAAGATCCAAAAAAAACAACAGACGAAGCAAGACTAAATCTAGTATGATCAGCCAGCGATAACGCAGGCTCTAGGAACAACTTGGAGTATTTCCTAAATGACAACGTGGACATTAAATCAAAATAATCTAACAAAATTTCTAAAAAATTCGGATCAAGAACCTTTATTAGAACGAGAAAGTGGTCTTATTTACATTAACATTCAAGCTAATGACAACGACCTCCCGTTATTTTTTGTAATCCGTAATGAAGGAGAAATACTACAACTCATTTGCTATCTTCCTTATCAGCTTTATGACGCTCATAAAGGACCAACAGCTCGTTTACTTCATCTTCTAAACAGAGATATTGATATTCCTGGCTTTGGAATGGATGAGGAACAGGGGTTAATATTTTATCGATTGGTGTTGCCCTGTCTAAACGGAGAAATTCATGATACGTTATTGCGTATATACATCGATACAATAAAGCTAGTCTGTGATAGCTTTTCGCATGCTATTGGTCTAATTTCCTCTGGAAACATGAATTTAGACGAATTAAGACGTCAAGCACTACAAGAACAAAAAGAAAAACATTATGAGTAATTACTATGGATGTTCTTATTTTCTATGATACAGAGACTACAGGAACACAGATAGAGAAAGATCGCGTAATCGAAATTGCTGCTTATAACAGTGTAACTCAAGAATCTTTTCTTACTTATGTAAATCCAGAAATTCCGATTCCTGAAGAAGCATCAAAAATTCATGGTATCACTACAGATATGGTGATTTCTGCTCCGACATTTCCTGAGGCCTATGAGGGATTTAGGAAGTTTTGTGGGAACAGTAGCATTCTAGTTGCGCATAATAACGATGCCTTTGATTTCCCTTTATTGGCTAAGGAATGTCTTAGACATTCCTTAGAACCTTTGACAAATCGCACTATAGATTCATTAAAATGGGCTCGGAAATACCGCCCTGATCTACCAAAACATAATTTACAATATCTAAGGCAGGTCTATGGTTTTTGCGAAAATCAAGCACATAGAGCTTTGGATGATGTTATTATATTACAGAAGGTATTCTCTGCTTTAACTGGTGATTTACAACCTAATCAAATCTTGAACCTATTAAAAGAAAACTATCATCCTAAAATATTTAAAATGCCTTTTGGTAAATATAAGGGACAACCTCTTGTAGATATCCCTAGGTCTTACTTCGAGTGGTTAGAAAATCAGGGTGCTTTAGATAAACCTGAAAATAAAAACATCAAAGCTGCGATCGATTTATTACATCAACCAACATGATACTTACGGCTGCCTTTTCTCCTTGTCCGAACGATATTTTTCTCTTCCGTTCTTTTCTAGAAAACCCTCAGTTACAGCCTCTACTTAATCAGGTGACTATTGCTGATATCCAAACTTTAAATACCTTAGCTCTCCAACGACGGGTCTCTCTTATAAAAATATCAGCAGCATTGTTTCCTTTAATTTCTAACTATTATGATCTTATGGATGTAGGAAACACTCTAGGATATAACTGCGGTCCTATAGTCCTCTCTTTAGATCCTGAAAGGCCTCTTGATACTTTGGCAACTCCTGGAGAAACAACAACTGCACATGCTCTATGTAAGCTTTATTATCCAAAGGCAACACTAGTTCCTATGTCCTACGATAAAATTCTAGATGCTATACTCTCAGGAAGGGTATCTGGAGGAACTCTAATTCATGAAGAACGTTTCAGCTATAACTCTGAATTAATATTACGAGCAGATTTTGGAGAACTTTGGCATCGTAAGACTATTTTTCCATTGCCTTTAGGATGTTTAGCAATTGCTAAATGTATTCCTCTTGCTACAGTTAAGGCTCTGACTCAAGCACTAAGAGAGTCTTTAATGTATTCTCTAAGGGATACTGAACGCGCTGCAAAAAAAGCTTTAGAATACTCTAAAAATAAGAATATTATGGTGATTCATAGATTCATAGGAACTTACGTTAACAAAGAAACTTTCTATTTATCTAAAACCGGGAAAAAAGCTCTACAAATCCTTTGGAAAGCTCATGAATGTTGTCAATACGCTTAAAAAGATCTTCTGTATTGTTGCCGATTATAGAGAAATTTCTCCTTTACTTCAGACTCTTTCCTTTAAACAGATCAATCATAATCTCTATAGTCATATTGGACCGAATTATCATCTAGATCTCTACATTGTGCACGTTTGGGGAAGTATGGCGATGTTAGAAGCTCTTCAAAACTATCCTCGATCATCTACGGATTATGACCTCTGGATTAATCTAGGTTTTGCAGGAGCATGTTCCCCTAAAATCCCTTTAGGCAAGTGTTATAATATCAATCAGATAGGGAAACTCTCTAACGACTCTCCTCCAAGGCTTACTGAAGATCTTCACTACGTACTTGAATCTCTACCAGATTCATTGCCTCAAAACTCTCTTGTAACATCCCCGACAACTTACCATTACGGGTTCCATGAAACTTTTAAACTTGTAGATATGGAAGGTTACGCTATAGCCTCGGAAGCAGCATATTATGAGATTCCGTGTGCTTTTCTAAAGATCGTTTCAGATTATACAATTCCAGGTGACAATCCTTTGGACAAGAGAGCCCAAAAACTTTCGGAAAATCTCACTCAAATCCTGCTAAAGGCACTACCAGAGCTTATTAAGACGGCAACTCCTCCTAAGGTATTGTTGCCATGTCTTTAGTATTGGTAATTTCGTGTTGTGGCACAAAAATATTTTCGCTCTCTTTAGTTCCTGATAACTCCCACATTTTTAAAAATGCAGGACAAGTCTGCAGAAGTTCTTCTTTGGTTCCTTCAGCAACTTTATGACCGTTTTCTATGTAGAGGACTCTATCGACATGTTCAAGAGTCGTCAGCTTATGAGCAATAATAATCTGTGTACACTGACCCTTAAGCTCTCCAATGATATTCTTAATATAATTTTCACTAATAGCATCTAGCGCTGAGGTTGCCTCATCTAAAATTAGAATAGAGGCATTTTTTAATAATGCACGTGCTATTGCGAGGCGCTGTTGTTGGCCTCCCGATAGGTTTTTTCCCGATTCCTCAAGTAGGCTGTGTACTCCTTGTGGAAGCTTTAAGACAAACTCGTCAGCATAAGCACGCTTTAGCGCTTCTAAAACATCTTCTTCCTTAATAAGCTTCCCACAAGTAAGGTTATTCCAAACCGTATCGTAGAATAAGAAAGGATTCTGTAAGACACATGCAATGTGGTTCCTTAAAGATGCTTTGCTATACTCCCTGATAGGGAGATCATCAATAAGAATTTTTCCCTGAGAGACTTCATAAAGACGAGGCAATAATTTAACAAGTGTAGTTTTCCCAGAACCTGTAGGGCCGACAATTCCTAGAGCTTCACCTTTACGTAGGGTAAAGGTGAGATCTTTAATTATTTGTTCATCTTTCTGATAACCAAAAGAAACGTTCTCAAATCTTATTGTCTTAGTGAGTCCTAAAAACTCGATCTCCTCAGACTTTTGGGTATAAAGATCAGGATGACCTAAAACTTCATAAAATCTCTCTGCAGCAGCACATCCCCTTATGATTGAAGTATTCTCATCTCCGAATTTCTTAACAGGATCATAGATTAGGTAAAGCAAACCACAAAAGACAATGAGCTCTTCAGGAGGAATAGCAAACTTATAAATTCCAATGACAATAACAAAGGCAAAAAATAAAGAGGCTATAGTATGAAGGAGAGGTCGTGGTAGCAAACCATAGGCCGCACTTCTCTCCTCTAAAGCTGAAATTTTATTGTTATGCTCACAATATTTTGTAAAGGCGAATTTTTCCGTACGAAAGACTTTTACAGTCATCACTCCAGCAAGAAAATCATAAAGAACTGAAGAAAAGGAATCTTGACTTTTTTGAATGCGTTTTGCCAACTTTTTAATCTTTTTAGCAATCAAAATAATAGGAAGAATGAAGAGAGGGAAGGCAATGCAAATAAGAACCGAAAACTTCCAAGAAATAGACAAACAAACAGCCAATGTTAGTATAAAGGTAATAGGAGCTTGAATGTAGTTAATCATCAGTGAGTTTACGGCTAAAGCAATGCTTGCCGAATCTGTTGTTACCCGATTGCTTAAATTCCCAATATCATGATTATGAAAAAAGGTCATTGGAAGCTGTTGCAATGCCTTAAAGTAGTCTTGACGCAAATCTCGACTTACCCGGATAGCAACGACCTGCCCTAGAAAACGCTGAAAAAATAACGTGACAGCTTTAAAGATGGCTACACAGATTAAGAAGACTGCTAATCCTCGAAAACGATTAATATCTATATATTTGCGCACATAATTCGAAAGCTTATTGGTTAAAGAGGTCGTGCTCTTCCCATATTCAGCAATATATGCTGTTGCTTGAGAGACTGTGATAGTTTCTGAATCTTTGGTAATCGCTTGCCAACTATCTAAAACATCTTTTTGACTAAGTTCTGAGGCTTTTATAAGTTTCCCTGCTTCCCTACGACCAAAAAGCAAAAAAGCATCAGGACCTGTTCTTGCTATCATCCCTAGAGAGAAAATCTCCATTTGAGACGAGAATGTAAGTCCTAGAATTGCAAGTAGAGAACATCCTAAAATAATAAGATGTTTTTTATGCCTCAGGATTGCTTTCAGAAGTAGTTTCATAAAGACCTATAGAGCGAAATTTTTCGTAGCGTTTTTCCAATAGCTCTTCTATAGCTAGATCTTTTAATCTTAACCATTCCTGAATTATAAACTCACGCACGTTACTATACACCAATTTAGGATCGTGATGTGCTCCCCCAATAGGCTCTTTGATTACAGTATCGATAATGGCAAATTGTTGTAAATTTTCTCCATGCATTTTCAACATAGAGGCTGCTTCACTATTTTTCTTAGGATCTTTCCAAAGAATCGAGGCACAACCCTCTGGGGAGATCACAGAATAATAAGAGTGTTCCAGCATGGCTACAGAGTCCCCTACGGCCATTCCTAAAGCACCACCTGAACAACCCTCGCCAATGACAATAACAATTACTGGGGTAGCGAGTCTCGAAAGTTCAAAAAGATTTCTAGCAATCGCCCAACCTTGTCCCCTTTCTTCGGCCGTCAGTCCAGGATAGGCTCCTGGAGTATCTACTAGAAAGACCACTGGCAAGCCAAATTTTTCAGCCAGTTTTCCTAATCGGAGGGCTTTTCTAAAGCCCTCAGGACATAACATACCGAAATTCCTATGCAGGCGAGATGCTGTATCACATCCTTTTTCTTGGCCAATAAGGACAAAACGCTGACCTTGAATCTTTGCAAAACCACCAACAACTGCTGGATCATCTCGGAATGTCCGATCTCCACAGAGTTCCACAAACTCCTCACACATGCCTTCAATATAGTTGATAGTCCGAGGACGTGAAGGGTGACGACAAATTTGTACACGTTCCCAAGGAGTCAAATCCGAATAGATCTTTTCTTTTAATTTATCTAGTCGCTTTTCCAATTTTTGAATCTCTGAAGAAGATAGGAGTGAATTCTTCTTATTTTTTTCTTTAAACTCAGCTATAGCCTTTTCATATTCAACTACTTGTTTTTCATGTGGAAGAAGTTCCATTAGAATATAGTCTCCTCGTACAAAAAGAATCATTTTAATACAAACAATTCTTAAACACAATTACGGACCTAAAATTAATTTATATTCATAAAAGAATTTTTCTCATTTAGGGCGTGGTTTTTTCAAAAATTAAAGTGACTCTATCTTCTTTCGGAGGAATATTAATTAAAAAGTCTGCATTCCAAAATTTTTCTTTACCCTGTAAAGCAAAAATTTCCATATAAGTGCCTACGCAAGAAATATTCATAATATCATTTTGTCCAAGAATAGTAATGTCATTAGTAGGACCTTTATAAGAATCCAACGAATACGAACGTAAACGCGGACCATCTATAACTTGACAGCTATTTCCTTTACAGAAAATAGAAAAGGTCGTTGCAGGAGTCTTCTTATCGAAAATAGCATCCACTCGACATTGCTTATCAGAAACGGTTATATGACAAGATAACGGAACATCTGCATAAGAATCTTGAATATAAGAAAATCGTGTATTTCTCGGATGAGGTATTCCTGTAGAAGAAAGAAAAGAGATTTCAGTAATTTCAGAAGATTTTTGACAATAAAACTCTTTGGCAACTCCGCAGCCTCCGAAGTAACAGCAATCACTAATATCTCCAGAACACGGTCCGTAGGCAATAACACCCACATCTCCCGAGTAATAAGCTCCAAGACTACTTTGACATCCAGAGGCTGCTACAAACGCAGACGAAGATCGAGTCCTTTGCATCCAAAACCCTAAAGCAGGATCCATAAGGTCATACTCAGGGAGAATTTGGATCCCCAATTGCAAAAGAAATGATTGGCTTAATCCTGTTTTTTCTTTTAGAGGTCGAGAGTATTCCTGACTCCAAAGCGAAGGAAATACTACTCCCTGATGATCAAACATGGCTTGTTGAAAACTCCCTATTTTAGAGACACACGCCCGAATTTCTTCATAAAATTCTGAAATCTGTAAAATGAGTAAGCCGAATTCTGCATGTTCAGCAGGATACGGCAACCCTCTCCAGAGAAAGCCTCCACGAGAAAATAATTCTACAGCTCCCGATCCATGCTGTTGCATATTTAGAAAATTTAAGCCTAGATCCTCACCCTCTTCTAAGGCAATCAGAAGATAAACAGCCCGAGCAATATCGTGAATCTTTAGTAAAGGATGGTAACGAAAAGTTTTAAGGACAGACTTTCTTAAAGCTTTATCTTGGCAAGCATAAATAAACTGTTTTACTTGTGCATCAAAATTTAAATTTTGGGACACTTCTATACATTTTTGCAACCCAGACTGTAGTCCCATTATCACGTATAATTTGATCAGAAAAGCACTGTGTCAAACGATAATAACAAAAAAATTTAGAGTCAAGTCTGTAAGAACTCTATAACTTGACTCTAATAACCGATGACAGAGAAGATTACGCAAATTAATGCTTATTAGGAGTTTCTATTAAGCGTTTCATTCTTTTTCCTGGAGTAAACTTCACAGCGCGTCTAGCAGGAATATGAATAGGGACTGCTGCATTCTTGGGATTACGCCCTACCTTGGGTTTTCTTTCTACTACTTGTAAAACACCGAAGTCTCTAAACTCCAACCTGTCACCCTTGACTAAGGCGTCAGTCATTTTGTCTAGAAAATTCTGAATCACAGTACGTACGTGATTAGGATGAATTTTATGATCTTGTGAGATCGTGCTGATTAGTTTCTTCTTTGTCATGGTAGCCATGTTAGACAATGCCTCCTATTAAAGTGCCCTAAAGTAGCTCGTTGAGTAACGGTAAATAATAAACTTTTGAAGTATAAGCTCATCATATCTATTCATCCTTTGGATTCAAGACATTTTTTAAAAAATGCGCAATCACTATAAACCATATGGATTAATACGAATAACTATATTTCTAGCAGCTAAGGAAATCCTTTTTATCTTAAAAACATTCCCTAAACCTCTAGCATGTGCATCAAACACGTGACTTCTTTAATCTAACTTGGTAAAGTGCTATTCCTTGCGTCCTCGTAGCTCAGCAGGATAGAGCGGTTGCCTCCTAAGCAGCAGGCCATGCGTTCGAATCGCATCGAGGACGATTGTTTACCTGTAATTCCTAAATCTTAACTTGCTTGTATCTGTAATTTACGTATTTTAACGGTACTCTGTTTTGGTTTCTGACAACTAGATCCAGAAAGAAAGTTGTGAACGCCTTCAGCGATGCCTTTTGCTATATGCATACGATAACGAGTATCTTGTAAAGCAGCGCGTTCACGAGGATTAGATAAAAACCCAGTTTCCACCAAGACTGCTGGCATAGAAGTATCTCTAATTACAACAAAGTTTGCAGTTTTCAAACCTCGAGACTTCAAGATGCCATTTTTCCCCATAGCATTTAAAATATTCTGACCCAATCCTTCTGACATACGATTCCTAGACATGGAACCATTCTTACCGTTATAAAAATAGACCTCTGTCCCAAAGGCAGTAGTATTTGAAGAATAATTGCAATGGATACTAACAAAGACATCAGCTTGACCACGATTAGCCAAAGCTACTCGCTTCCCCAAATCAACATATACATCAGAAGATCGAGTAAGCTGAGGCTTATAACCCATCCGCTTAAGGTAACTTTGAACTGCTAAAGCAAGAGATAAAGTAAGGGTTTTCTCTTCGTAATGAAATTCCTTACTTGCTGTGCCTTGATCCTTTCCTCCATGACCAGGATCTATAAATACAATCTCACTGCGTCGTACACGTTGCGGAGGATTGGGTGTTTGCGCAAAAATAGGGTTACTACCTAACACACATAAAGCAAAAAAAGAGAGTTGTTTAGACATGGGAAGCAAGCACCTCACAAACAGTTTGCTTATCATCAAAGGCAACTGTTTGATGCTTAAATATTTGGTAAGCTTCATGCCCTTTTCCTGCTACTAACACTATATCTTTATCTGAGGCAATAGACAGAGCATAGGTAATTGCTTCTTTTCTGTCGATTTTGATACAATAGTTTTTTGAATAAAATCCCTGACAAATCTCATTTATAATATCTTCAGGAGACTCGCCTCTAGGGTTATCTGAAGTTACAATAGCAAAACCGTAACGCTCGACAACCTGAGCCATTAACTTACGTTTGCTTCGATCTCGATCTCCCCCACAACCAAAAACAACAATCAACCTTCCCTCTTTAGGAAGTAGTTCACTTAATCCTGTTAAAACATTGTCGAGAGCATCAGGAGTATGCGCATAATCAATATATATGGGACAGCGACCTATAAGCACGGGATCAAGACGACCTGGAGGAGGTTGACAATGGCCTATTTTTTCTAGCAGTTCAATAAGGTCGCAATTCAAAGTTGCATGAACTGTAGAGATTGCAGCAAGCATATTATAGACATTATGTTTGCCAATAAATAGGGAAGAGCAGGCAAATTTCTCTTCACGATGTATTAAAGTATATTTAGTTTCGAAGCAAGAAAGTTGAATGTCGGTCGCTTGATAATCAGCTCGGGTTTCTATACCATAGGTTACAATTTTTGCCGATGTGTTCTCAGTACATGGCAACGCATACGGAGAGTCCGCATTGACTACAGCAAGCCCTGAAGATGGTATGAAAGAAAAAAGCTTCGCTTTTGCTTCAACATAAGTTTCAAATGAGCCGTGAAAGTCGAGATGATCAAGAGTAATGTTTGTTAAAACTGCCGCATCAAAATTTGTATAGGCCACCCTACCTAAAGCCAGTCCTATAGAGGAAACCTCCATAGCCACAGCCTCTCTATTTTGACGCACCATAGTCGCTAGATATTTCTGTAGGAGAGCGGGTGTAGGAGTAGTAAATCCATCTTTGATTACCCCTTCTCCCAAAATATGTTCTATTGTTCCTAAAAGTCCACAAGGCTTTTGATAGCTATCCAACAGAGCTTTAATTAGAGATACTACCGTAGTTTTTCCATTCGTTCCTGTAACCCCTATAGTATACAGCTTATTTGAGGGATAGTCGTAATATTTTGCGGAAAGCTCGGCTTCTAACTTATCTAAATAAGGAGTAATCACTTGAACAATGGGAAGGAAGGGATTGTACAACGAGGACAAAACAGCAATAGCTCCGTTATCTACAGCATGAGCAGCAAAATCATTCCCATCATAATGTCTTCCCTTATGGGCAATAAAGACATCCCCAACACCAACACAACGGGAATCACGTGTTAAGTTGCGCACTTCGAAAGGACGAATTTTCCCATAAATTTTGGCTTGAATCCCTTGGAGCAATTCTTTTAAATCCATTTACACTCCAAGAATCATCAAAAAACAATTTTTTTCATAAAAAGCCTTCTAAAGACACGCTCTTTCTACGGCGGTTAAAAACACATTGTTAAGGACTGTTATACAGAATTTCTTTACTCTTGGGCCAGAAAAAATTCAATCCGAACACTATACAAGTAATCACAAAAAACTGTCCATAAAGTTCTTACTTACCTCCAAATAAAAATTCTCTAAATTGTTTCATTGACCCAGGATTGTTTACGAATCCCAAAGACAATAAAAACCATATTTTCCCAAATAACCAAACATTTAGAGAGTAAAAATGAGTCATTGAGTTGTCTTGTAAATTTGACTACTATTAACCTTGTTATTATCAACAACATCTTCAAGCAGTACCTAAGTTGATAGGTATACTCGATGATCACTTTAGGGCTAGAAGAGTAAGGATCTTAATACTTTTAAATGATAATGATTCTTGTGAATAAAAAGTCTTAAACTCTGTTAAGAAGATTTATAATACATTTTAAACGATTGGTTTTCGTTTACGATAGGATCCTTCTGACTACCATTTTTTATCAGCCTTACCATCAACAAAAAATCAAATTAAAAAATTTAATAATCAAAAATTTATTATGATTTAATAATCGAACTTTTTAATAAAAGCGTTTTAACTTATAATTTTAACGAAAAATAATTTATTAAAACAAAAGTTATTATTATGAGTAATTTTGTGTTTGCTTCAGAAACTGCTAACTCTCTCCAAAACCGTTTGCTCGAGTACTTAGACTCTTACTTCTTCTTAGGAGGAGAACGCACTAGAATCCTTTCCATAGATTCTTCAGGATATGGCATTGCTGTACGTGAAAATGTTGATGTATCTACTTGCGTAAAGATCTTAAAGATTCTATCCTTTTTATTTTTGCCTCTATCGCTCATTGCTTTAGCTCTACGTAGTCTATTGCGCGCGAATTTCAAAAAAACATGCCGTATTCTCTACATATCTTCAGTAATTTCTCAACAACTGCCCGAAAAAGTTTTAGAGCATCCAACAATTCTTAAAAATGCTCTCTTGAATGCTCCTGCGGGATTCTTCTATGTCCCAGGTAAGTATCAGAATGTCCTAATAACACAGAATGATTCGGGTGAGATTTCTGAGCTATACCTATCAGTGAATATAGAACGTATTCTTGACGATTTAGATCTTTCGTCTCTATTGTGGGGATCTTCTTTCGTACAATCCTTATATACTTATGAAGGAGAGGAGAGTATCGAACTAAACAACATCTTCTATACAGAACATACCTTAGTAGATAATAGTAGACTAAGTAAGAATGTCCTCGGATACGCAAGTAAGCGAATTTTAGCAAAAATGCTACTAAACCAGATCTTTAATAAAGGAATGTTAAACCAGGGACTAGCACGGGATCCGCATGTATCTGCAGATCAACAAAGATGCATTTTCTTTGATACGCAACCTAAAGAAGGGTTTTCTCTATTTCCCGATGTCTTCTTCAATATGCAGAAGATAGGAGACCGAGAAAAACTAGGATGTGGGTATGTAATTCTGGGCCGCTTAGAAAAACTCGGAATCCAACCAACATTTGTTAACGAAGAAAACGGATTTAGCGTTCGCTGGGGAACTACTCCTTCATCGGATTCCGAAATCTTTATTCTACCTACTGATGATGAAAGGCCATTATGCGATGATCTTCTTGAGGAATAACCGTTCAATAGGTTAACAGATTTTTTTCGAAATTGACTCTAAACTTGTTATCAAAAAGCTTAGAGTCAATTTTCAAGGTTTTGCCAATCTATTTCTTAGTCTATAGAAACCCAAAAGAATATTCACCTGGAGGGACGATTCCATTCTTCATAAAGTTTTCTTAACTCAGTAGCTTCTTGATTATAGTTCCTTGTTTTATTATCTCGAGGGATTCCTAGATAAACAAGCGTACGATCAGCAACTCTAGAAAAAACAGGTGCTGCACAACGTCCTCCCATATAATTTTTGGTACCATCAGCTCGTACGCCGTATTCAGGATCATCTATAGAAACGAGCATTACCAATGGCGGACAATTTTGCCCAAAGTTTTCTACAGGAGTAAAACCAATAAAAGAAGCAATATGACGATGTTTATCATATCTTCCATGAATCATCTTTTCTGTAGTCCCTGTTTTTCCTGCACTAGAGTGATGCTTAGGTGCAGCTCGAAATCCTGAACCTCCTGGGACAGTTGTGAAGCGCATTGCGCGCACAACCTCTTTAGTGATTTCTTCTGAAAAGATTCTTTTCCTCTCTTTAGGGAAAAAACTTTGCTCCTCTCCCGAAGGAGAAACGATTTTTTTAATTAATGTCGGTCGTACAGCATATCCACCGTTAGCAAGAATAGCATATGCCTGTACCATTTGTACCCCTGTTGCTAAAACATTGTATCCCATAGCTAATGAATACGGAGTAGATAACGACCATTCTGGAGCACCATTAATATGAAAGCGATTAGGAGAAGGGACTAAACCTGAGGCCTCACTAGGAAGCTCTACACCTGTTTTTTTCCCAAAACCAAGAGCAAGTAGTTTTTGTTGGTACCAAGATACGCCTAAAGACTGTACAATACGATCGGCCAATTGAGCTACATATACATTGGAAGATTTCTGAATTGCCATATACATGTTCAACCGAGAATTTCTAGAGATATCTTTGAGAGGAGATCCTTTACGTCCAGGAAATATTGTTCGGGTAACATCGATAGGCTCTTTAGGGTCAAAAATCTTTTGCTGTAATTGTCGTTCCGCTTCTTCATTAGCTTGTAGAGCAATCGCTACAGTTAAAGGTTTCATAATCGATCCAGGTTCGAATACATCACTTACAAAGGATACTTTGGTATGTTCTATGCGTTCTTTGTTATTAAAGTATTCTTTATAATTTGTGGGATCGAAGAAAGGATATTGGGCAAGAGCTAAAATTTCTCCAGTTTGAGAATTCATCAGAATTAACCTACCACCCTGAGCCTTAGCTTCTAAAACTCCCCGCTCTAATTCTTCTTCTGCGATGGTTTGGATTACAGGATTTATTGTCAGATAGATATCAGATCCATCTTTAGGCATTTTTATCACACGATCCATATCCAAGCGGTTCAAAGGAGAGCGCAGTAATTTTCTTTCTCCAACTTCTCCTTCAAGAAGGTGGTTGAAGTAAGCCTCTAAGCCTCCTGTAGGGAAGGCTTTCCCTGTCTTTTCGTCTTTAACTTCTCTTAGAGTATGCAAAACCTGACCAAGAAGCTTCCCAAAAGGATAGGAACGTTGATAATCAGTAATGAAAAATAAAGCATTCGCGGGTAGCCGATGTTGTACTGCAAATCCTTTCCACCAAGCAGATAAATGATCATGGATAGAAATATCTAACAAAGGGTAGAGTTTACAGTATCGAGACTTCTTATCTAGCTTTCGATAAAGCTCCTCATAAGTACCGTCCTCTATAAACTGGAGTATTCCTTGAACAACTTCATCACGATGACATTCAGGTATCGCTAGAGGATCTGCACAAAGATGAAATTTTGTAATATCGATAGCAAACGGTTGTTGGAGATCAATATCTCCTTTACGTAAGGTAGTGTTAGCAAAGAAGGTTCCTCTCCGAAAAGGATCACGAACATAAAATTCGTGTTGCCCTATGGCTTCTGCAGCCCAGCGGTCTCCTTCACAAATTTGAATTTTATAATAGCGCAAGACTAAAAGAGCATAGAGAACAAATACCCCCAAAACAATCAGGATCAAACGCTTACGGTAACTCATAGGACAAAATATAAATGTTTTCTTCCGAAGGATATTCCAAATACTGGTATTCGGGAAGAGTAGCTATTTCCATTAGATGATCTGGCCTTTCTATTCTATCAATTAGAAAATGTAAGGAAACATTCCGCTGTTCAAGCTGACGTAAACGTATGGATAAAGAAGGAATCTCAAGTCGTAATTTTGTAAGTGTGTTCTGCTTGTTAATATAGCAATAAAAGAGGCTGCCACAAAAACATAGACAACAGAGTAAACGTAGAAAACGACTTTTGTTCATGGGGAAGCTTTTTCAAAACATCGTAGCTTTGCTGATCGCGATCTAGGATTTCTGCGTACTTCTTGATATGAGGGCATAACGACTTTCTTTGTAATAATCTTTCCTAAGCCAGAAGCTTCGGCCTCTCTGAAAAACCATTTTACAGGACGATCTTCAGAACTACAAAAAGAAATAATGATAAGCCGACCTTGAGGAGCCAACCAGGATATAGCGGATTCTAGCAAACTTTTCAATTCAGAATCTTCTTTATTCACATAAACACGTAGAGCTTGAAAAATCAAGGTAAGTGGGTGGATTTTTTTACGCAAGCGATAGTGAGGAAAAACACCAACGAGAGCTTCTTTCAAATCTTCCACCGAAAGAATTTTCTTATACTTACGAAAATGAACTATAGCTTTAGCAGCAGATTTCCACTGAGGCTCTTCACCATGTTCACGAAATATCCTACCCAGTTCTTCTTCCTTTAGAGAATTGAGGACATCGCTTGCAGAAAGCCCTTTTGTTTGATCCATGCGCATATCTAAATCTTCTTTTCCTCCTTGAAAACTAAATCCTCGGGAGAGATTATCAAGTTGCATTGAAGAGACTCCTAAATCAGCCAAAACTCCATCATAAAGCTTTTCTGGAGAACGTTGGGCAAGATCAGAGAACGAGGCATGGGAAAGTCGTATTTTATCCTCAAATGTCTTTAAGCACTGTGCCGCAATTGCTAAAGCTTGGGGATCTCGATCTGAGCCATCGTAGTAAATTAGAGAAGGATAGGTCTCAAGAAAAGCTTGAGCATGCCCTCCAGCTCCTAAAGTCACATCTCGAAAAGTATGTGGAGGACGCTCAGCAAATAAAGATACACATTCATCAACTAATACTGGAATATGTGCAGGTTGGGACATGCTTGTTTCCTAAACTCTTGCCATGAAGAAAGGGAAAATATACATCATTATATAGAAAGAAGAAAGTCTTCCCTTCACTTAACATTTTTAGATTGACCACCCCTGAGTGACAAGATCAATTTCAAGAAAAAAGCTTTTGGATAGTAGAATGTTTCTTTAGAATCCCTCAAATAAATAGAAAGATCCTTTCTCCCCATCAAGACTATTGACTTTTTCCTAGGTCGTACTATCATCTAGAGAGAGACGGTTTTTAAGGCTTTACGATGGTAGAAATTTTCAATTATAGCACTTCTATATATGAGCAGCATGCTTCTAATAACAAAATAGTCAGTGACTTTCGTAAAGAAATTCAAATGGAGGGCATATCAATTCGTGATGTTGCCAAGCATGCTCAAATTTTGGATATGAATCCGAAACCCTCTGCCTTAACTTCTCTTTTACAAACGAATCATAAGTCTCATTGGGCATGTTTTGCCCCCCCAAATAATTTTTATAAACAGCGTTTCTCAACTCCCTATCTTGTTCCTTCTTTAGGATCTCCTGATCAACAAGATGAAGATATAGAAAAAATTTCGTCATTCTTAAAAGTTTTGACTCGGGGGAAATTTTCTTATCGCAGTCAAGTTACCCCATTTTTATGCTATAAAGAACAAGACAGAGATCATGATAAAAACGAAGACGAAGACGAACATGAAGATCCCAAAGTTCAACAAGGAAAGGTTCTCTTAAAAGCCTTAGACCTCGGTATCAAATCTACAAATGTTATGATAGACTATGTCATCTCTCGTATTTTTCAATTTGTTCAAGGCTAATTTATGTTGGATAATGAATGGAAAGCAATTTTGGGTTGGGGGGATGACGAGTTAGAAGAACTCAGAATTTCAGGCTACTCCTTTCTTCGCCAAGGCCATTACTCTAAGGCAATTCTTTTTTTTGAAGCTTTGGTTATCCTAGATCCCTTAAGTATTTATGATCACCAAACTCTTGGAGGTCTCTATCTCCAAATTGGAGAAAACAATCGAGCGTTAGCTATCCTAGACCAAGCCCTGCGGATGCAAGGAGATCACCTGCCTACACTTTTAAATAAAACGAAGGCTCTCTTTTGCTTAGGACGTATTGAAGAAGCTTCAGCAATTGCTACTTACCTTTCTTCTTGTCCCATACCAGCAATTGCTAATGATGCTGATGCCTTACTTATGAGTTACAGTAAAACAATCAAAAAAGATCCTGCATTCACTCGTTAATTCCTTTATTTTTGTTTTAACAATTATAGACACATAAGGAATCACCTGTCATTTATTTCATGCTTTGCTAGAGAATTTTATAATAGTCTTTTCCCTTGATTCTTCGTTCATGATTGCTTCGCGAAATCAACGATCCAATTTGCCTTAAAACCTAGTAATCGGTAGAGTTATTTTAGCGGCAGAGCATGCCGTGTTTACCTGTAGAGGAAAGATACAAGCTATCCGTTTTGCACAGGAATTACTGATAATTCGGGCTCCAGTCTTAGGAAGGAGAGCCTTGTACTTTGGTGTAACAAAGATATCAATTAATAGCCGAAATACAATGCAATTCTCTTTTTCTTGATTAGGATAGATTGATTGTATTCGGAGAAGTTTTACAAATAAAGAGAGCAGCATGTTAACCTGTAACGAGTGCAGTACTTGGGAACAGTTCGTAAATTATGTTAAGACACGCTGCTCAAAAACAGCTTTTGAAAATTGGATTTCTCCTATTCAAGTTCTTGAAGAAACTCAAGAAAAAATACGATTAGAAGTTCCAAATATTTTTGTCCAAAATTACCTCCTTGATAACTATAAAAAAGATCTTTGTTCTTTTGTTCCGCTAGACATTCATGGAGAACCAGCTTTAGAATTTATAGTTGCGGAAAACAAAAAAACTTCTTCTGTACCTGCTTCTCAGAAAGAATCTAATGAAAGCCTTACAGAACTGTTTGAAGAAGTTAAAGATTTTGAACTAAAGCTTAATCTCTCGTATCGCTTTGATAATTTTATTGAAGGCCCTTCAAATCAATTTGTTAAGTCTGCAGCTGTTGGAATTGCTAGCAAACCAGGTCGCTCTTATAATCCTTTATTTATTCATGGTGGTGTAGGCTTAGGAAAAACGCATTTGCTCCATGCTGTAGGCCACTACGTAAAGGAACATCATAAAAACTTACGGATCCATTGTATTACTACAGAAGCTTTTATCAACGACCTTGTCTATCATCTCAAGTCTAAGTCGGTTGATAAAATGAAAAATTTCTATCGTTCCCTAGATTTACTACTCGTTGACGATATCCAATTTTTGCAAAATCGTCAAAACTTCGAAGAGGAATTCTGTAACACCTTTGAAACTTTGATCAATCTTAGTAAACAAATTGTAATTACTAGCGACAAACCTCCGAGTCAACTCAAGCTTTCTGAACGTATTATTGCTAGAATGGAATGGGGACTCGTTGCCCATGTCGGTATTCCTGATTTAGAAACTCGAGTAGCTATTTTACAACACAAAGCAGAGCAGAAAGGATTGCATATTCCCAATGAAATCGCTTTTTTCATTGCTGACCATATTTATGGTAATGTCCGTCAACTTGAGGGTGCTATCAATAAACTCACTGCCTATTGTCGCCTTTTTGGAAAAACCCTCACAGAAACTATAGTCCGAGACACTTTAAAAGAGCTTTTCCGCTCTCCAACAAAACAAAAAATTTCTCTAGAAACGATCTTAAAAAGTGTAGCTACAGTATTTCAAGTGAAACTCAATGATCTTAAAGGAAACTCGCGATCCAAGGATTTGGTATTAGCTAGACAAATTGCTATGTACTTAGCAAAAACTCTGATTACAGACTCTTTAGTTGCCATAGGCACTTCTTTTGGTAAGACGCATTCAACAGTACTTTATGCTTGTAAAACTATAGAGCATAAATTACAAAGTGATGAAACTCTTAAGCGTCAAGTAAATCTTTGTAAAAATCATATTGTCGGTTAGCCTAGGAGGCCTCACATGTTCCGTAGAACAGGTAAAGATCCTTTTGAAGATGTGCAAACACTTTATCAAGAAGAAACTTCTACTCTTTCGAATTACTCCCCATACTCAAGGTCCGAGCGTCCAGAAACTCCTCCAAGCCTATTTGATAATCCTAAAGCTTCCGAAGCTCAACCTTTAAACCATAGTTTACCAAAAGATCCTCCTCTTCCCCAATGGTCTTCTACTTCAAGAACAGAATCTGTCCTTTCTCTTGAAGAACCCGAAACTACTTTAGGAGAAGGTGTCACCTTTAAAGGAGAGCTTGCATTTGAACGTCTTTTACGCATTGATGGAACTTTCGAAGGGATCTTAGTATCGAAAGGCAAAATTATCATTGGTCCAAAGGGAGTTGTAAAAGCAGATATCCAATTGCAAGAAGCTATCATCGAAGGTGTTGTAGAAGGAAACATTACAGTGTCAGGAAAAGTAGAACTCCGAGGAGGCGCAGTTATTAAAGGAGATATACAAGCTACAACATTATGTGTTGATGAAGGTGTACGTATCCTTGGTTATCTTGCAGTTTCAGGGATTACTGACAATCTGGAGGAAGAAAAAGACTTATAGAGACTACAGGAGAGGAAAACTCTTCTAAAATAGCTTGAAACCATTGTTGAGATAAAGGATATTTAGATAAAAAGCAGATCTTATTTCCTTTAGGAAGTTGTTTTATTTGTCTTTTTTTAGGATAGCATGGCCATAGGGAAATCATAGAAAGCTTTTCTAGTTTAGCAACTTCTGTTACGATTTCTCTAGAAATCGTTGATACTATGTAGACAATGCACGTCGGCATGTTATCTAATGAGGCTAATTCAGAGGCTATGCGTTTAGAGAAAAACTGTATAGCACGCCATTTACCTGCACAAGCATAAGAATATATTGAAAGAGCTGTTTTTGAAAAGAAATACAAATTGCAGGTTCGAAAATGACACGAATTAATTTCAGAAACACAAAGATTATGAAAACAATGAGTGCAAGGCTTTTCTCTATTTTCTATAACAAGTTTTTGTAAACAATTTGAACAAAAATATGCCCCTGGAGTGTGGCAGCCGTAACATAATTTTGGAAAAAGCAAAGATGAAAATAACATCTATATCATGAAAATTTTTATTCCTAAAATTTAAAACAATTTGCTACGTTTTTGAACGTGTAGAAGTCTTAACTTTTCTCTCAATCATAATGCTCAAAAAACTCATAAATTCTCTTTGGAAAATTTGTCAACAAGATAAATATCAACGTTTTACTCCTATTGCAGATGCGATTGATACATTTTGTTACGAACCTATTAAAACCCCTTCCAAGCCTCCTTTCATCCGTGATTCTGTAGATATTAAGCGATGGATGATGCTCGTTGTAATTGCTTTATTTCCTGCTACATTTGTTGCAATTTGGAATTCAGGACTTCAAGCTATTGTCTATGGCTCAGGAAACCCTACTCTGATGGAGAAATTCTTACATATTTCAGGATTTGGTAGTTACCTATCCTTTATTTTTAAAGAAACCGATATTTTCTCGATTCTTTGGGAAGGATTTAAGATTTTTATTCCACTACTTACCATTAGCTATGTTGTTGGGGGGACCTGTGAGGTGATCTTTGCCGTTGTCCGAGGACATAAAATTGCAGAAGGCCTTCTTGTCACGGGAATCCTTTATCCCCTTACACTTCCTCCGACAACTCCTTACTGGATGGCAGCTTTGGGAATTGCCTTCGGTATTGTGATTAGTAAGGAGCTCTTTGGAGGAACAGGGATGAACATCCTAAATCCCGCCCTATCAGGAAGAGCATTTTTATTTTTTACATTCCCAGCAAAGATGAGTGGTGATGTGTGGGTAGGAAGCAATCCCACAATGATTAAAGATAGCTTAATCAAAATGAATTCGACTGCAGGAAAAGTCCTCGTAGATGGATTTTCGCAATCTACATGCTTACAGACCTTGAATTCGACACCTCCCTCTGTAAAACGTCTGCATGTAGATGCTATTGCAGCAAATATGCTTCATATCTCTCATGTCCCCACTCAAGATGTTATCAATACACAATTTGCTCTATGGACAGAGACTCATCCTGGTTGGGTATTAGATAAACTCACCTTAACACAGCTTCAAACGTTTGTTACTGCACCGGTTACAGAGGGGGGATTAGGTCTTCTTGCTACACAGTTTGACTCTGCCTACGCTATTACTGACGTCATCTATGGTATTGGAAAATTCTCTACAGGGAATCTCTTTTGGGGGAATATTATAGGCTCCCTAGGAGAGACCTCGACGTTTGCCTGTCTCTTGGGTGCAGTATTCCTTATTGTTACAGGAATTGCTTCCTGGAGAACCATGATGGCCTTTGGTCTAGGAGCATTTTTCACAGGATGGCTCTTCAAGTTTATCAGTATTTTGATTGTAGGGCAAAACGGAGCTTGGGCTCCTGCTCGATTTTTTATTCCTGCCTACCGACAATTATTTCTTGGAGGGCTTGCTTTTGGCTTAGTCTTTATGGCTACCGATCCAGTCTCCTCTCCTACTATGAAATTAGGAAAATGGATTTATGGCGTTTTTATAGGATTTATGACTATTGTTATACGACTAATCAATCCTGCGTATCCTGAAGGGGTAATGTTAGCGATTCTCCTTGGCAATGTCTTTGCTCCTCTTATCGATTACTTTGCTGTTAGAAAATATAGAAAAAGGAGAGTCTAGAATATGTCTAAAGACTCTCCAAAAATTAGCAACTATACAAACCAAACTTGGTACATTATCTCCTTTGTTTTGGGATTAAGTTTATTTGCAGGCTTACTGCTATCTACAGTTTACTATGTACTTTCTCCCATACAAGAGCAGGCTGCTAACTTTGATCGTAACAAGCAAATGCTTTTAGCTGCTCGTGTTTTAGATTTTAAAGGCAGATTTCAAATTCAAGATAAAAAAGAATGGGTACCAGCTCTTTTTGATAAAAAAACACAGCTTCTTCAAGTAGCTAAAGGGAAAGCTCCTATGGTCTCCCACCCTGAATTAGAAGCCTATGCCCAACGTTTTGTTCGTCCCCTACTCACAGATAAACAGGGGAAGGTCTTCTCTTTTGAAGAAAAACATTTGGACGTTGTTGAGTTTTTTGAAAAATATCAGGAGAGCTCTCCATGTCAACAACCTCTTCTTCCATTTTTCGTAATTTTAGACAACACTCCTCGTACACAAAACATGTCTGGATCTGAGATTTCCAAAGACCTTTCTGCAGTTCAAGCTTTGATCTTCCCTATATCAGGTTTTGGCCTATGGGGTCCGATTCATGGTTACTTAGGAATTAAAAATGACGGTGATACTGTATTAGGAACGGCATGGTACCAACAAGGAGAAACTCCAGGTTTAGGAGCTAACATTACTAATCCCGAATGGCAAGAGCAATTCTATGGGAAGAAGATCTTCTTAGAAGGACCTTCTGGAACCACAGATTTTGCAACAACAACGCTAGGACTTGAGGTAATTAAAGGTTCTGTGCGTACAACTTTTGGAAACTCTCCGAAAGCGCTTTCTGCTATTGATGGGATTTCTGGAGCGACTTTAACATGCAATGGTGTAACTGAAGCTTATATGCAATCCCTAGCTTGCTATCGTCAACTCCTTATACATTTTTCTAGTTTAAACAACGCAAATAAACAACCTAATGATAAATAAAAAGTCCTATAAAAGTTACTTTTTTGACCCACTGTGGAGCAACAATCAAATCCTCATTGCAATTTTGGGCATTTGTTCTGCACTAGCAGTGACCACTACAGTTCAAACAGCAATTACTATGGGACTTGCTGTAAGCATTGTTACAGGATGTTCTTCATTTTTTGTTTCTCTATTACGTAAGTTCACTCCAGATAGTGTAAGGATGATTACCCAACTGATTATCATCAGTTTGTTTGTAATTGTTATAGATCAATTCTTAAAAGCTTTTTTCTTCGATATCTCAAAAACTCTGTCGGTTTTTGTTGGTCTTATCATTACCAACTGTATTGTTATGGGGAGATCAGAGAGTCTGGCAAGGCATGTTCCCCCTATTCCTGCATTCCTAGATGGCCTAGCCTCTGGATTAGGATATGGTTGGGTATTACTTCTCATCGGAATAATCAGAGAGCTCTTTGGATTTGGTACTCTTATGGGGTTACGGATTATCCCCCAATTTGTATATGCCTCTGAGTTCCATCCTGATGGCTACCAAAACTTAAGCTTAATGGTATTAGCTCCGTCAGCATTTTTCCTCCTGGGTATTATGATTTGGCTTGTCAATATTCGTGATTCTAAAAAGGAAAAAAGGTAACTTATGTGGTTAGGTTCATATACGTGGCTTAATGTTTTTGGCATATTCCTACAAGCAGCCTTCATCCAAAATATCCTTCTTGCTAATTTTTTAGGGATGTGTAGTTATCTTGCATGCTCGACTAGGGTTTCGACAGCAAATGGTTTAGGAATGTCTGTAGCTCTTGTCCTTACGGTAACAGGAAGTATTAACTGGTTTGTCCATGCCTTCATTACAGGACCTCGAGCTTTAACTTGGTTTTCTCCATCTTTAGCTTCTGTAAATTTAGGATTTCTTGAACTCATTATCTTCATTGTAGTGATTGCAGCATTTACGCAAATTTTAGAGCTTCTATTAGAAAAAGTTTCTCGAAATCTCTACCTCTCGTTAGGAATTTTCCTGCCTTTGATTGCTGTGAATTGCGCCATCTTAGGAGGTGTACTCTTTGGAATCACACGTAACTATCCTTTCATTCCGATGATGATTTTTTCTTTAGGAGCAGGATGCGGATGGTGGCTTGCTATTGTTATCCTAGCAACTATTAAAGAGAAGCTCGCTTATTCCGATATTCCTAAAAATCTTCAAGGGATGGGAATTTCCTTTATTACAACAGGTCTCATTGCTATGGCTTTTATGAGTTTAACAGGTATCGATATCTCGAAGCCCTCTGCAACTATGCAAACAGCAACTGCAGAAGTTGAGGCAGCTAAAAACGTTGCCGATGCACAACAACCATCTCCTTCTCATTGACAACTACACTAAGATCTTTCTAAATCATAGGTTAAGCAATACTATCAATAAGAAGTTTTCAAACAATTCCAGCTTGAGATTTAGTATTCAATGGCTTTATACAACTACTTAAAATTTTATTTAAAATACAATAAACAGCTATCGCTAATAAAATACAAATACCTAAAGCAATGCCTACATAAAGAGAACAAATTTTCAACTCAGAACTTAAAGGAGAAAAAATGGTAATTAAGGTAGTAATAGTTAGCGCTACTAAGAGAAGAACAAGAACCTTAGAGAAAATCCGATAAGACAAGGAACTTTGTGAACCGTGAGGAACACTAGAATACTTCTTCAGCAGAGTAAATGTGTTAGGGGTTTCTTCAGAAGCAAAAACATAATTAGGTAGTCGCATCATGATTTTAAAATCAGTAAAAATTAGAATACAATGCCCTAGTGACTAAGCCTAGTTATCTAGCGGCTTCATAGAACGAAGTATCTTATAGCGGAAGCAAGCACAAAGTAATATTGCCAAGGTAATACAGGTAGTTGTGATCCAAATAGCCATTTGTACAAATGTTGAGTTTGCTAAAAATAAACCGCAAGCTACTAGGCCAATGACAATTATTGACAGAACCATTATTGCCACAGTCAGCCTCTTCAGACGAGGGTCGAGAATAAATGGTTGAAATTCGCCTTCTAAAGAGGGCATGGGTGTCGAGCCAACTGCAGCCATAAAATAAATTCTAGTATAATTTTTAAACCTTAAGCATAGATTTTAAACACTCTAAGCTTAAAAAAATACCTCTTCTCTTCTTAAAAAATTAAATATTCATAATAAAATTTTTATTTCTGTTCCATTAAAGAGAGTTTCAATAAACTCCAGTCCTGTTCCAAACGTACTATCACTAGCCATCCTTCGCCTTCCGGAGCATCATTAATCTTTTGGGAGTTATCGAGTAATTCGAGATTGACATCGATAACTTCTCCGGTCACAGGACTCAAGACTTCAATAGCAGATTTTGAGGACTCTAGCACAACTAAAACCTCGCCCTCTTTACATGCGTTTCCTATTGAAGGTAAGTCCACGTGAACAATGGTACCCAAGTTGTTTCGCATTTTTTCTGTTAATCCAAGCCGTACAACTCTTTCATGGATTGGTAAAATCCATACATGATAATCAGAATACCACATTATCTTAAGACTCCCTGTTCTATAAAGCGTTCCATATAGGATCCTATAAGCTCTTCATCCAATTGACTTTTAGCTAAAAATAATTTATCCACGCGGGCAGGACGATCGTATACTAAATGAGATAGGCACTGATAATAACAAGGTCCTTCTTCAAGATTGATCAGTACTGGGGAATATTCTCCTATCTTCATAGAAAAAAGACGTTCAAAATCTTCAGGAAGGCCTTTATCTCCCCGAGAAAATGTTTTTAATGAACGTTCCAGGTTCCAGGAGCAAGAACCACTCACATACCTTCCAAATCTATGATCTTCCACTACTTTGAAAAGACGCCGTTGCCATAGGCTAGTACCTTCTTCATTTGGGTAACGCTTACGCAATGCTGATACAATACAATCCATATCCACAAGATGACCATGAGAAGCAACTAACTTTGAGGCTAGATCTCTTCTCAATACTTCCTGATAGGAAAGTATCTCTTCTTTTTCAGAAGAATGATTAACGACAAATGTATAATATCTCTCTAAGTCTTGGCTATACAATCCTATAACTTCATTTTCAAGTAGCACTTGAGCCAATTGCTGACCATCTACTATTCCTGGTAAGGTATAGTCCATTCCTCCTGCTAAAAGAATTTCTTTGTTTTCTATAGGAAGCTGTTTTAAAGATTCCAAAATTCTTTCGGGGTGGGCTCTTAGGATTTCCTTACGTGTGAAGAGAGAAATTTTATCTCGCAATCCAGGCTTGAGTTGTTGGAAATCTTTATATGACTGGCAAGTTTCCGCATCTGGGAATTTCTCAAGGATTTCTTGAAAATGTTCAGCATTTTGCTGCCAATGTATTACCTCAACCATGGGAACTTTAGTCCCCAAATCCTGTAAAGCTACACTCTGATAGCCTATCGAAAATCTTCTACCTACTAATCTAGGCTCTGTAGATTTTATTTTATCTATAGGTAAAGTCTCCTGAGGAATATCCAGACAATCCGACTTTGGAACACTAACCAATTTTAAATATGTTTCAAATGCCTTTAGTTCTTGCCTTGTTTTAAAACAATAATCTTTGGGAAGTTTGAAAAATTCTACTTGTATCGAATCTTGCCCCTCTATAAAAAATTTATTTAGAGGTTGGAAATCAAAAGCAATACTCCCCCGTAGGGTTAGGATTGCTTTTTTACAAAGTAAGATATCCCTATACATATTCAAAAACTCGAATTCGGAGATCTCCAGAAACTGAAAATAAGAGTTCACAAATTCTTCGAATCCGATAGAAAACTCTGGGTTTTTGTTTATCTTACTATAGGCAGATCTTGCTTTATCATAGAAGTCATCACGTGCTTCTTGTCTTGAGGGTCTGGGAAGAACTTTTTTTTGCTCATCAATAAATCGAATTAAAACCTCGACAGCGGCAGACAAATAGGGATCCCCAAACCAATCTTGAATTGTGTTATAACCAAACAGGCGTAGATCTTTGCCTTGAGATAAAATTTGATCTGGTGGTAGAGCAAACATTTGTCTACGATATTCTAACATTTGTCGAAGCACATAATGAGGGAATCTTCTCTCTTCAAGAAAGAGTTTGACCCTAGCGAGGAATCCTTCTTTTGATATAGGGTTTTCTATTTGTTGAAAGATCTTGAAAATCTCTAAGAGTTGCGGAGCAGAAGATTTCCAAACTTCTTCAGAGGAAATAAAAGGGGCATCAAAGCGACGGTACGGTTGATACATCTTTTCTTTACTAAAGAGTTTTTCTCCCGAAGCATAAACTTGTAAGAAGAGTTTTTCCCCCATCCTTGTTGTTAAGAAATAATCCGTCAACAAGCCCTCATTTATAAAATTCCAAGCCCTAGGATTCCCTGTGAAAGGATAGGCTTCATGAGCTAAGAACTTCTTCATGGCTAAAAAGTCTTTTTGCAAATACTTCTTCCCTGAAGCAGTAGTAAACATAATTCGACATGAGGTAGATTCGGTAGAACCTTCTCCTCTGGAAAACCGTCCCCAACCAACTCCAAGACCAGAAATACAAACTACAGCAATAACAATGCCAATAAATTTTTTTTGATGCTTATAGAAGAACGCTAACAAAGTCCACCCTCTACCCAAACAATAAAAGCCTAGTGTAAACGATAGCAAAGAAAAAAACCAAGCAGGATCCCCTTGGTAAGTATACGAGGAATCTTATCACGAGATAGTTTTACAGCAATGAAAGGTTTATGCTGGCATATATGTGAGCTGCAAATGTCCCAAGGTATGATGGACTGGATGGAAATACCAAGAGAAAATATCTCCTTTATCTACAAGACGCGAAAGTCCAATATCTTTAGCAAAGATCTTTGCAGCCTTTTCAGCAACTTCTGCTGACTCGATAACAACAATACTTTCATAATCAAAAGCGTCACTTTTCTTCCCTAAATTATAACTCCCAATCACAAAAATAGAGTTATCTATAATCATGCACTTTTTGTGTAGCTGAGTTTCCCAAATAGCAAATTCATAAATAGAAAGTCTCTCGTAAGGTTGCAACTGCAAACAGAACCACTTTTTCCAAATAGGGTAGCGGCTTCCATAACTCAATGCAAAATAATTAATACGGTTTCCCCAAGCATATGGTCTGGTGATTGAAGGGCTCAAATCATGACAGCCATTAGTAATTAAACTCAGATGCACATTATGATTACGGGTAACATCAATAAGAGCATTTAAAATTTCATCCTTAGGGATGAAATACATGTGCGCCAATTTCACAGACGATCTTGCTGCGCGAATAAGCTTAACATATTCTTGAGTCACAGGGTTAGGTTGCTTATCATGGGGACCACCCAGGACCACTCTTACTTTTGAAGATTCTACAAGGATAAGGTCCTCATGATCATCTAGCTCAGGAAATGTGGTTGCTTCTGCTTGTTCAAAAGTAAGCGGTGGACATGAATCTGCAAAATCTTCGGGGTTATTAATAAACCACGCATTGTTTGCATAGTAATCCCACATCGCAAACTGTTTATGAAATTCTTTCCTTAGCTCCAAGCCGAGAGCTACAGAGCGCAACATAATATCCTGATCACGAAATGCTAAAGGCCTACGCACACCGCTGACAAATAAACGAGGTGAATCTATTTCCTTAGGAATCTCGTCTCCTCGAGTACACATAAATTCTTCGAAATTGGTACCACCCAAGATAAAATATTTTCCATCGATGATAGAAAGCTTTATATGCATCTCAATGACATTGGGGGACATAATACTCGTTGAAGGTGGGCAACCGGTAAAGACATAGAAAAATCGATCAGGATAAGATTGTTTTAACGCCTTGAGTAGACTCTGATCTTCCGCATCTGTAAAAGTTGGTTGAATAATTATGTAACTACAGAGCTCTGGAACCTCATTCATACGAGCATCTAGGTGGTCTAACATATCTTTAAGCAACCGCCCCCCTGTCATACAGGGGCAAAGCTCAACATAAGAGTTTGCATGATCTATACAACGGAGCAGTTGTTCAAAAGCCTCTAAGCCGTTATCGTAAACAAAAACCCCGATATTTTCTCTTGTGGGCGCTACGATTGTTTTTGCCGAAAGAAAACCAGGAAGTAGGAAAATACAGACTATTCCAATGGCAGATAAACGAGAAAATAACTTACTCATAATCCCTCACAACAAAATAATTTAATAAAGACCTCTTTGACCTGTTGACGGGCTTGATTAACCAGATCAACAGGAGATTCTCTACCTAAAGGGAAAAAAGCATGTGTCTCTATCTGTTGAATAATTTCTTGAAACACATCAGGGTTTAAAAACCTCTGATAAAAATCAGGGGAGCTTCCGGATAAGAATAACGACCCCTGGTGTAAAAATCCCTGATTTACTTTACGTTGAGCGGCGCCACCCACCTTTTTTCCCCCAATAAGAACATCATATTTTGAAGTTTTTGCCATACAAAAATTTCCTGAAACTCTAGAAGAAGAGATTTGGTCTTCTGGGGCCAATACACTTTGAATGCGAAATACTTTTTCTAGAACCTTTACTACAAAAGAATTCACTGTATGATAGTTTTCTAATACAAACGGGGAATAGCGAGGATGTGTCGCCGACATAAGAACTGAAAACGCATAATCCCCCTGGTGAAATACAAATCCGCCTCCTGTAGGTCGAACCGCAGCATCAAGGCCTAGATCTTTATGATTGGAAATTAAAAATTTTTCTGGTCGCATAAAGTAACCATAGGTTAATGGGTAGGGACTCTCCCACTCATAGAGGTGTAAAATGAGCTCGCCCTCTTTAAGATTCTGCAGCATATCTTGGTCTTTAGCCATGTGGGACGCTGCTGAAGATTTTCCTGAATCTATAATGCGAATTTTCATATAACGAATATCAATTAACTAAGACTATTTCCAAAGAAGCTGATCTATTGTATCATATTGCAAAAGTTTGTGCATAATTTTCCTTGGAATTTGGAGTAATTCAATCAATTTTTCTGGTTTATAGCGAAGAGTTGCATCATTATTTTAAATTTCGTATATGCTTAAGGAAAGTTCTACCCCTGTCTTTTAGGTTTTTATGTTTGAGAAGTTTACTAATAGAGCAAAACAAGTGATTAAATTGGCCAAAAAAGAGGCTCAGCGTTTAAATCACAACTATCTAGGCACTGAGCATATTCTGCTTGGCCTTCTCAAACTGGGCCAAGGCGTAGCTGTTAATGTATTACGTAACCTTGGTGTAGACTTTGATACGGCAAGGCAAGAAGTTGAGCGCCTGATTGGCTATGGTCCTGAAATCCAAGTCTATGGAGATCCTGCACTTACAGGGAGAGTAAAAAAATCTTTTGAATCAGCAAACGAAGAAGCTAGTCTCTTAGAACATAATTATGTAGGCACCGAGCATTTGTTGTTAGGAATCCTACATCAATCCGATAGTGTCGCTTTACAAGTATTAGAAAATTTACATATTGATGCTAGAGAGGTCCGTAAGGAAATTCTTAAAGAATTAGAAACTTTCAATCTACAACTACCCCCTTCCTCTTCTTCTTCATCTCGAAATACCCCCCCCTCTTCAAAAGCTTCTCTAGGCCATACCCTAAGCGCAGACAAAGGTGATAAGCTTTCTGCGTTAAAAGCATACGGCTATGATTTAACCGAAATGTTTAGGGAGGCAAAGCTCGACCCTGTCATTGGCCGTGCTTCAGAAGTCGAGCGATTGATTTTAATTCTTTGTCGAAGAAGAAAAAATAACCCTGTACTTATTGGAGAAGCTGGAGTCGGTAAGACTGCGATTGTAGAAGGTCTTGCTCAAAAGATTATTCTTAATGAAGTCCCTGATGCATTACGCAAAAAGCGTTTGATTACACTAGATCTTGCTCTAATGATTGCTGGAACAAAATATCGTGGGCAATTTGAAGAACGCATCAAAGCAGTCATGGATGAGGTGCGTAAGCATGGGAATATCCTCTTATTCATTGATGAGCTCCACACAATTGTAGGTGCAGGAGCAGCTGAAGGAGCTATAGATGCCTCAAATATTTTAAAACCTGCGCTAGCTCGAGGTGAAATTCAATGTATCGGGGCAACTACTATAGATGAGTACCGCAAACATATAGAAAAAGATGCAGCTTTAGAGCGTCGTTTCCAAAAAATCGTCGTTCATCCTCCTAGCGTAGATGAGACTATTGAAATCCTCCGCGGTCTCAAAAAGAAGTATGAAGAACATCATAATGTCTTTATTACTGAAGAGGCTTTAAAAGCAGCAGCGACTCTCTCAGATCAATATGTTCATGGACGTTTTCTTCCAGACAAAGCTATTGATCTTTTAGATGAAGCTGGTGCTCGTGTTCGTGTGAATACTATGGGTCAGCCTACAGAGCTAATGAAGCTAGAGGCGGAAATAGAGAATACAAGGTTAGCAAAAGAACAAGCGATTGGTACGCAAGAATACGAAAAAGCCGCAGGGTTACGTGATGAAGAGAAGAAGCTACGTGAACGTCTTCAAAGTATGAAACAAGAATGGGAAAACCATAAGGAAGAACACCAAGTTCCTGTCGATGAAGAAGCTGTAGCTCAAGTCGTTTCACTACAAACAGGAATCCCCTCAGCAAGACTTACAGAAGCTGAAAGTGAAAAACTACTGAAGTTAGAGGACACATTACGTAGAAAAGTAATTGGTCAAAATGAGGCGGTTACCAGCATCTGTCGTGCGATAAGGCGTTCTCGAACAGGCATTAAGGATCCTAACAGACCTACAGGTTCTTTCCTATTTCTTGGGCCTACAGGCGTAGGAAAAAGCTTGCTTGCACAACAAATTGCGATAGAAATGTTTGGTGGTGAGGATGCTTTAATTCAAGTAGACATGTCGGAATACATGGAAAAATTTGCCGCAACTAAAATGATGGGGTCGCCTCCAGGATATGTAGGGCATGAAGAAGGAGGACACCTTACTGAACAGGTCCGCCGACGTCCTTATTGTGTGGTTCTGTTTGATGAAATAGAAAAAGCCCATCCCGATATTATGGATTTAATGCTACAAATTTTAGAGCAAGGACGGCTTACGGATTCTTTTGGTCGAAAAGTCGATTTTCGTCATGCGATTATTATTATGACCTCCAACTTAGGAGCTGATCTCATCCGCAAAAGCGGAGAAATCGGTTTTGGCCTAAAATCTCATATGGATTACAAGGTAATTCAAGAAAAAATTGAAAATGCGATGAAGAAACATCTGAAGCCTGAATTCATTAATCGTTTAGATGAAAGTGTAATTTTCCGTCCTTTAGAGAAAGAATCCTTATCTGAGATCATTCATTTGGAAATTAATAAGCTTGACTCAAGGCTTAAAAACTACCAAATGGCTTTAAATATTCCTGATTCTGTCATCTCTTTCCTGGTCACTAAGGGGCATTCCCCAGAAATGGGAGCTCGTCCTCTACGTCGTGTGATTGAGCAATATCTTGAGGATCCTCTAGCCGAGTTGTTGCTGAAAGAATCCTGCCGTCAAGAAGCTCGAAAGCTGCGGGCTACTCTAGTAGAAAATCGTGTTGCTTTTGAAAGAGAAGAGGAGCAAGAACCCCAAGAAGTTATCAATCCTTAACCTTTGGATGGGATCATAGAGACATCGATAACTCCGCTGCCAAGGCAGAATTCTCCATGATAAAATGCTATAGTTTGTCCTGGAGTCACTGCTTTGACAGGTTGGGAAAAGCGTACTCTGACTTCGTCATCTGAAATGTGTTCTAGAACACATTCTTCATCAGGCGATCGGTAACGAACTTTAGCAGTACAGCAATATCTTGAGTCTGGGGCAACAAACCAATTCAACTCTCTAGCTGTTAATTCCTGAAGATAGAGCTGGGGATGATCTTCGCCTCTGACAATGTAGACAACATTTTCCTCTATATTCTTTCCTATAACATAACAAGGTTTCTCTGATCCTCCAAGATCTAGTCCTCGCCGTTGCCCCACAGTATAGTAGTGGGCCCCCTCATGTTTTCCTATAACTTCCTTGGTATCCCAATCGATAATATTCCCGACTTTATTTGGAATAAATTTCTCTAGAAAGTCTTTAAAAGGGCGTTTACCTATAAAGCAAATTCCTGTACTGTCTTTTTTTTCTGCTGTTGCGAGCGCTGCCTCAGCAGCAATCGCACGTACTTGGGTCTTGTTCATTTTTCCCAAAGGGAATAAGACATTGTGAAAAAAGCCTTTAGGAGTCCCCGATAAGAAATAGCTTTGGTCTTTGTGAATATCGAGGCCTCTCATCAGTTGAGGACCTTGAGAACCTATATTTAATCGGCAATAGTGTCCTGTAGCTAAGTAATCTCCCCCTAATTCACGAACCTTTTTTTGTAAAAGGTCAAATTTGATTTCTCGATTACAAAGGATGTCTGGATTAGGAGTATAGCCTAGGGAATATTCCCTTAGGAAGCGAGTGAATACTCTTTCTCTATATTCTTTAGCAAAAGATACAGTGTAATAGGGAATGTCCAACTGAAGACAAACTCTCTCTACATCTTCATAATCTTGGATAGAAGAGCAGAGACCGTCTTCGGTCTTCTCTTCCCAATTCTTCATAAATAGACCAATAACTTTATAAGAAGTAAATTTTTTAAAGAGGTAAGCAACAACAGAAGAGTCCACACCTCCTGACATTGCTACAATGACGGTTCGTTCCATAGCTTCTCTTAACTTGACTCCTCATAACAAGTATCGGATTATAAAATTTTTATAACTATAAGCTTAGATTAGCTTACTAATTGAAAAAAAATACCATTTTTCTTAAATTATTTCCTCAAATAATAGAGTTTTCACTGTGTCCGTTAATTTAAATGGTGTTTTTCCTTCAGCTCTTCCAGAAGAACCCGCGGATTTATTCGTAACGAATAAAGAAATCATAGCTTTAGAGAAGAAAGGGATAGTTTTTCTTAAAAAATCCATTCCCTTGCATATTGCTGCGATGACTATTTTGATCATAGTCGCTCTTGCAGGAATTGCTGTTATCTGCGTAGGCTACTACGTTCAAGGCATTTTTGAAATTGCTGTTGGATTAGTCCTTACTATTTTGGCATTTTTCTGCTTACAAGCTTTTGTAGGACTTATTAAATTAACTAGAAGGCTCCCTGAAGAATTAAATACAGCAGTAGAGTTTATCAGAGGAATAGCACGACCAGTATCATCTTTAAAGCTTGTGAGCGATGCACAAAAAAAAACCACAGAAAATACATTGAGATTATATCAAGAACTCACCTCGCTTACAGATAAAGAGGCAAAACTTAAGGGCTCTCTACACACGATTCTTTTGGGGCTTCAGTCAAAACGAGATAGAGATAGTCAGCGACGAAGTCAGGAGGAAACATGACAAATTCTATAGCTGACGCATCATCACTATCGAGAGGCTGTTCTTTTTCTTCCTCAATAGATGCGGCTTCTGCCCCACAAGTCTATGTTACAGAACCAACTTCTATGCCTGTAGGTTCCTGGGAAGCCTTTCGCTCAAAACTTGCTGCAAAACGGACCCTAAATTTTATCCCAACCTTAATCTTAATGTTAGCAGCTACGCTATTAGCAAGCTTTTCGGCATTGCAGGGCAACTGGATTATCTGTGGAATTAGCTTAGGAATCATCGTTCTTTCCCTTATTCTTACTCTTCTCCTAGCAATCCCATTGAGAAATAAGCTAACAGGAACACAGTTAATTGACGAAATTTCCCAAGACATTTCTTCTATAGGGTCAGGATTTGTCAACAGATATGGGTTGATGTTCTCGACAATTAAAAGTATTCATATTCCAGAGCTCTTAACACAAAAATCTGAAGAAGAAAAAATTACATCCCAGATTGAAGAGAAAAAACACTCGATTCAGCAACTCGAAGTCAAAATTGCTGCTTCTCAGCATAAGCTAGAAGAAAAAAGAAAAAAATCTAAGATTTTTCCAAAAAGTCTAAAATATACAAATAAGAAACCGTGTAACTAGGGTTTTCTTAAAATTCTTTTTCCTGAGAAAGGTACATAATTAAACCGTAAGTCTTCTGTGTAATAGTAGAAAAAGATCTTTTTTCTCTATTCTCAATAATAGCTCGGATCTACGTAAATCTCATTGAAACTCTGTTCTGAGGAAAATAATTAGATAGTAATTTTCGAATTACGTATATTTTATTTCAATCTCTAATAAAGTGCGAGAATCCTAAAGGACATGTTCAAACTACTCTTTCATCTTGCTGCTTTTGCAGGTCACATACTTTCTACTCCTATTTTTATTTTTCAAGACGCTTGTGGAATCGATGAAGAAAACTATAAAAATCCCCCCCCTCGTCCTTTTTCTACTCAAGTACAGTGCCTACAAGTTAATGACGCTAAATTTAAAAAACTTCCTCATCAGACGATAGGTTATCGTCAATATGACGGAACTTTTCTCTGTACTATTCCCCTTACAGAGCATTCCGGATTACTTTTTTCTACTGGTTACATAGCTGCAGATATAAAATGGAAAAGCTCTATTCCCCTTTCAGAAACAGACCCAAACGGATTAGGGTTAGCTACTTTCCGGGATAAGTCTTTTTATAACTATGTTCTACTTTCCCTAGGGGCCTATACAGTCTCCTTAAAAAACTGGCAATGGTCTGTCATTCTTTCAGGACTTCTTGATCCTGAAAATATTGAAATGGGTTATGGCCTTTATCAAGGCGTTCTATCTGGAAAGTATCAAGCTACCGACAAGCTTTCTGCTGTTTTTGGCGTGATCAATGAAACAGGTCTCCATCAAGAAAAAGCCTGGCCTTTGGTAGGTGTTAGTTATAAAGCTACCGACCAACTAACCTTCAATTGCATTTACCCTGTGAATTTTTCTATTGACTATCGCGCAACGCCAGTGTGCGACTTGGGTTTAGCCTATCGGTTAACTAGGTTTCGTAAAAAGCTTCATAAAAATCACTTGTCCTCTTCTCGGGGCATTTTTGAATATCAAGGACGTGAAATTGAGGCAAATGTAAAACTCACCCCCTGGCCAGGAAGCTTCGTTAAAGGTTTTTACGGCTGGTCTATTGGCAATGATATTTCTATTGCTGATGATCATAATAACAACAAGTCTTCACATTCTTTTAAAACCGCTGCATTTTTTGGTGGTTCAGCGGTAATTAATTTTTAAGCCTTTTCATCAAGTAAAGATCTGTTAAACTTTGAGGAGCTACTTCCTTTACTCTTCTTTTCTTCTAGGAATTTCCATTGTCTAAAAACCCTCCTCACCTTAAACTGTTTAAGTAATTTTCATAAAATGTTCTATTTTAAACGGATATGGGCTTTAAAAGTATCTGCAAACAGGGTGCTCAACTATACCTGGATGACATTTTTCCAGAACGTATGCTCGCTCGCAAGATGCAAAAGCATGCTGAGCGTTATCCCAAAACTGCAATAGCTATAGAAATACTCGTCTCTGTAATTCTAGGACTTCTTAAGGTTCTCCTAATTCCCTGTGCTTCTGCTTATGCTTGCGCTTCCCTACCTCTACGAGCTCTCTTTAACTGCATAAAAACAAAAAGCTGTCAAAATCTGCCCTCCTATTGTATGGCTTGGATATTTAATCTTATGACTATTGCAATTACTGTTGGGCTAATCTTTAGCCTAATCTTTATTCCCCCTCCAGTAGTTTTTGTCTCCCTGGGAATCCTCATATCTTTAACTACTAGTGCCTCATTATTCCAGACTCATAAGAATCTTTTCCCCGACCATATACTGACTCCGTCTAATGACTATATACCTCTGATAAGTGAAGCTTACTTTGATCAAGATAATTAAACAAACACACTGAAATAGATTAAGATTTTTAACAAAACAAATCATTTATTCAAAAAACAAGACAAATAGAAAAAAATAACCAACTAAATCTCATCACATTTTATAATAAGTAATACTGAATGTATTCTGTGAATAAAAATTCAGTTGTAATGGCAATTATAACAAGTTGGTAGTATGAGTCACTCACCTATAAATCCCTTAGGGGAACGACAAGTTCCTACGACAACCCCACCCCAGTCTTCTCGTCTAGGAGAACGTCTAAAAACGTCATCTACCGGGTTATTTCGTCGCTTCATTACGGTTCCTGATCGTCACCCTAAAATGCGTTATGTCTATGACATAGGCATCATTGCCATTGCGGTAATCTCTATCATTTCGCTTCTTATTGCTACACAAGGACAAGGCCTTATGGTCTATGCCCTTATCCCAGCACTTGCCTTGGGAGCTTTGGGGGTTACTATGCTTATTTCTGATGTTATAGGGACTCCTAAAGCAAAGAAAGTCGCGGAAGCAATGACAGCCATTATCGTTCCTATGATTGTATTAGCAATTGCCGCAGGCCTAATTGCAGGAGCTTGTGCTGTCTCTGGAGGGACAGTCCTAGTCTTTGCCAATCCTATGTTTATCATGGGATTAATTACTGTGGGACTGTATTTTATGTCATTAAACAAGTTGACTTTAAATTATTTTCGGACAGCATGCCTTATAAAAGAGCAGAGAAAGACTCAGAATACTGTAGATCCTATTATACTACGTCCGGCAACAGTTGATGATGCAAAGAAGGTCTTCTCTGAAAATAAAAAAGATATTGCTGCAGATGCACAAAGACAACGAAGAGATGGTGGACGTAGACAGGACAATCGAATACGTAGAGTCCGTCGTCACTCCCAGGGATCTATAGATTTTAGATCACGAGGGAAAACAGCGACGACATCCTCATCTGAACAAAAAACAAACCTTGATGAATTCATACGACGAAACACCACTGGTTTTGGATCTACTGAAAGTATTCTTTCATCTTCTCCTCAATTACAAGAAAGAAGGAGTACGCTAAGCAACCATTCTAAAATGTCGCTATTCATGCCAATACAACCAGCATCCTCATCAATAAATTTTTCAATACCGAATTCGGTACATCCCGAACCCCTGCATCCTAGCAAAGAAGAAAGCTCTTCATCTTATCGAGTCACCTCTTCTTCCCGTCGTTCATCTCGGGATTCTTCTAGAGACGATAGAGATGAACAGGGGAAACAACAGCAAAAAGAAAATAAGAATAAGAAACAGTCTAAGAAAAAAGGGAAGAAAACTGATTCTTCTAGCAAAGCCTCATCCTCAAGATCTTCTTCCCCAAGTCTCAGTCCAACAAATCCATTTTACGAATCATTATCACCATCGTTTGATCAAAATAATCCCTTTTCTGACGGTTATGACGATCGAGAAGGGAATAACAATTAATTAGTAATTTTTACATAACCACTTTTTGCTATTTCCTTATCACTTTTAACCAAGAACCTCTCAAGCTAACTTAAAGTCATAAACAATCATTTAGTTTTACCTTATCCCGATCGACTTTAAATCCTTACGCGCTCAAGCTTTTTTAAAAATTTTTCTCGTAAGATTCCCCTTACCAGGCTAATTACTCTAAGCCATGAATCTCCGGAAAAGCATTTACTTGATTTATTTCTTTATATTCTCTATTGCTGCAACCATGCTCCTAAAGACTCAATTGAATGGAGTATTTTATACAAAAGCTTTTATTTCTTACCCCTAAAAACAGATGAAACATTCTTTGCATTGGCTATTTACCTCTTCAGCTCTTTTTCTCTCCTTATCTCCATTAATGGCAGCAGAAACGAGTCTCTCTTCATCCGACAATTATGACGGAGGAGGCTCTGCTTTTAATGCGAAAGAAACTTCTGACTCTTCGGGAACTATTTATAAACTCTCTAGTGACGTTTCTATCAAAAATGTAACTACAACGAATCCTACTGATAAAAGCTGTTTTACCAATAGCGGAGGAACCTTAAACTTTGTTGGAGAAGGACACTCCCTGACTCTACAAAACATAGGGCTTACCATCGATGGCGCTGCGATTAACAATACCAATACTGCTCTCTCTTTCTCTGGATTATCATTACTTTTAATAGATTCAGCTCCTGGATCAAGCACTTCAGGAGGTAATGGGGCTATTTCTGTTACAAATACTTCTGGGGGTAGTGTTGCTTTTACTGAAAACACAAGTATAACACTTCAAAATAATTCTTCAGCCAAAGATGGAGCTGCGATTTCTGCATATAACATTAGTGTAATCAAAACTATAACAGCAGTTTTAATAGATAAAAATGGCAGCACCAAAAATGGTGGTGCCTTCTGTACTACAGCAAATACTGCTATCCAAGAAAATGTAGGTACTATCACCTTGACTAGCAATACTGCAACAGAGAAAGGCGGAGCTATCTATTCGAAGGCTAGTGATAGCAAACTTGCTACAAATACAGGGGTGGTTATCTTCAAAGCTAATACTGCGAAAATAGGGGGCGCCTGGTGTTCTGATGATAATCTTAACCTTATGAATAACACTAGTGTGCTTTTTCAACAAAATCAAGCGAATGCTACAGGATCTCCAACAGATCAAGAGGGTTGCGGAGGAGCTATCTGCAATTATCTTACAGCAGCAGCAGGGAAAACTGGCCTGACTGTTTCTGGAAACCAAGAAATGTCCTTCACTAGCAATACTGCAACAGTAAGTGGCGGAGCTATTTATGCTACTAAATGTGCCTTATCAGCAAACGACACAATTACTTTCGATAAAAATTCTGCAGAAACTTCAGGAGGAGCCATTTTTACAACTTCCGAAGATTTTAGCCTTACAGAAAACACGGGAATAGTTACCTTTAGTGCAAATACTGCTAAAACAGCAGGTGCCCTCTATTCTACAGGAAATACCTCTTTCACTAAAAACAAGGCCCTAGTATTTTCTGGAAACTCTGCAACAGCAACGACCACTGCAAACCAAGATGGTTGTGGTGGAGCTATCCTCTGCAATATTGCTGATTCTGATATAGCTACAAAGAGTTTACTCATCACTGAAAACCAGAGTGTAAATTTCTCTGAAAACTCTGCAACAGCAAGTGGTGGAGCTATTTACGCTACTAAATGTGCCTTATCAGGTAGCCAGTCTCTAACTTTTGAGAATAACACGGCTGGAACTTCTGGAGGAGCTATTTACTCAAAGATGTTATCGATCACTGCGAATGGCTCTATTTCATTTACCAATAACTCGGCCGGGAAGGGAGGAGCTATTTATATAACGGATAATGGGGAACTCTCTTTAGAAGCTATAGACGGTGATATTATCTTTTCAGGAAACCGCGCTACTCAAGGAACTTCTACACCAAACTCGATTCATCTCAGCACAGGAGCTAAGATTTCTAAACTTGTCGCAGCTCCTGGTCGTACGATTTACTTTTATGACCCCATTACTATGGAAACTCCTGGATCTGGAGGGGTTATACCAGAACTGGTAATCAATCCTGTGATTGTAAAAGCTGTTATTCCTCCTCAAGCACAACCAAAAAATGCCCCTATAGCGTCTGTTCCTGTACAGCCTATAACACCTCCAAATCTAAACTCTGGGACTATAGTATTTTCTTCTGAAAAGCTTTCGACTGAAGATGCATCTATCCCTAACAACACCACGACAATACTTAACCAAAAGATCAACTTGGCAGGAGGCCGTGTCATTTTAAAAGAGGGGGCAACTTTACAGGTATACTCTTTCACTCAAAATCCTAATTCTGTAGTGTTTATGGATGCAGGCACCACCTTAGAAACTACAAAAACTAGTAATAATGACGGGAGTATCACTTTAACAAATCTTTCTGTAAATTTGGATGCCCTAGATGGTCAACGCATGGTAAAAGTTGCGGTAAATAGCACAACAGGAAGCCTAAAAATCTCTGGAGATCTGAAATTTCACAATAATGAAGCTAACTTCTATGATAATCCTGGGTTGAAAAATAACCTAGACCTTCCTTTCTTAGATCTATCCTCTACTTCAGGAACTGTAAATCTAGATGACTTCAATCCGCTTCCTAGTGGTATGACTACCCCAACTTACGGCTATCAAGGAAAATGGTCTCTTGTTCCGAAAGTCGAATCTACAGGGAAAGTCATTTTAGTCGCAGAATGGCAAGCATTAGGATATTCTCCTAAACCTGAATTGCAAGCCAGCCTAGTTCCTAATAGCCTTTGGAATGCGTATGTTAATGTCCGCACTATACAACAAAACATAGCAACTGCGATGTTGGAAAATCCTAAACGTCCAGGCATATGGGTTGGAGGAATTTTTAATGCCTTCCATCAAGATAAAGATAAAGAAAACGCAGGATTTCGCCTGATTTCAGGAGGTTATGTTATTGGGGGCAGCATGAGCACCCCTGAAGAAAACACCTTTGCTGTTGCTTTTAGCCAACTCTTTGCTAAATCTAAAGATTACGTGATCTCTAATATTAAATCTCAAGCATATACAGGAACTGTTTACGCTGAGAGCTCTTATATCCTTCCTCTCCATACTTCTTTACGTCGTCATGTTTTGTCTAAAATTTTTCCAGAGTTACCTAAAGAAACTCCTCTTATTCTTCATGGTCAGGTCTCCTATGCTAGAAACCACCATAATATGACGACAAAGCCAGCTGACAATACAAATAGAAAGTCTGACTGGGATAGTCATAGTTTTGCTGCGCAAATCGGCGGTTCATTGCCTATAGACTTAAATTATAGATATGTTAGTAGCTACTCTCCATACTTGACACTCCAAATTGTTAGCGTAAATCAAAAAGGGTTCAAAGAACAGGCTCCTGATCCCAGAAGCTTTGGAGATAGTCATCTAATTAATTTCTCTATTCCGATGGGAATTACACTGAAGCGTGCCTCAGCAAATCTACCAACCACGTGGCATCTTGCCTTAGGCTATATCATAGATGCCTATAGAGATGACCCTGACTGTCTTACATCCCTAGGAAATGGAACATCATGGACTACATGGGCTACAAATTTATCAAGGCAAGCTTTCTTTACAGAAGCTTCCGCGCATCATAAGGTGTCTCATAATTTTGAGTGTTTTGCTTCTGGAGGCTGTGAATTTCGCAGTTCCTCAAGAAGTTACAATGCAAATTGCGGCACTCGTTACTCATTTTAATAACCCTAGTTTTAAGATTTGGAAAAGCTATAGTTTATACAGATGTTTTATTTGAGAATAAGACTTATAAATGTGACTAAAGAAGATAAAAAGACTCTTGTTTTGATAATACTTTCAAAAAAAAGATACTTGATTTGCGAACAAATCAATATCCTGTGTTTCTCTTGATTTCTTTTTTTCTTTACAGTATTTCCTAGGATAATTTCCTGATTTCAAAAAAGTGCTACAAATGAAGTCCTCCGTTTCTTGGTTGTTCCTGTCTTCGATGCTAATTTCTTCCTCTCTCTCTATAATCTGTGCAGAGGTCACACTAGATAGCAACAATAACTACGATGGGTCTAACGGAACTATTTTTACTCCTTATGAGACCAATGACACTACAGGAACTACCTACTCTCTACTTACTGATATATCATTTCAAAACGCAGGAACCTCTGGGATACCACTCGCGTTAGGATGCTTCAAAGAAGCTGCTGGTGATCTTACTTTCCAAGGAAACAATCGTTCGCTAACCTTTCTACTTATCAACGCGGGCTCCAATTCTGGAACTGTAGCTAGTACTACAGCAGCTGATAAAAACCTTACCTTTAATAATTTTTCTAACTTATCGATTCTCTCGTGTCCCTCTTTTACTATTGCTCCTAACGGAAAATCTGCTCTTACATCGGCAAATAGCCTATCATTAATTGGAAATTCTCGAATTGTATTTAGTAGAAATTTCTCATCAGAGAGTGGTGGTGTTATCAGCACTAAAAACTTTTCTTTAGCAGAGACCTCTCATTCTGCTATTTTTTCAAATAACCAAGTATTTAATGGTCACGAGGGCGGGGTAATTTATGCTACAGGAACGGTCACTATTGAAAACAATTCAGGCAGCGTTTCCTTTGTTAACAATGTAGCAAAAGGTTCGGGAGGAGCAATTTTTAGCCTTGGAAATTGTTCCATTACGAATAATTCTCAAGTTACTTTCAACGGTAATAGTTCCCAGGAAAGTGCTCAAACTCAAGGAGGAGCAATCTATTGCACTACAGCAGGGACTACTCTCTCCCTTACTGGGAATCAACAACTCCTTTTTATCAACAATAACGCATTAACAAAAGGTGGGGCAATCTCTGCAGCCAAAGTGAATATTTCTTCTGGAGGTCCGACATTATTTGAGAATAACACCTCCGGTAGTATTGCAGGGAAGGGAATAGGAGGAGCTATAAATATAGAGCCTGGAGGAGAACTCGCGCTTTCTGCTACTTCTGGAGATATTATTTTCAACAACAATCAGTTAGTCGAAGGAACGTCAATCAGAAGAAATGCTATAAATATTAGCGATACAGCCAAAGTCACATCGATACGATCTTCGACAGGCCAGTCTATCTATTTCTATGATCCCATTACAAATCCAGGAACTACCAGTATTACAGACATATTGAACTTAAACTTAGCAGATACTGGCAGTAATATTCAATATGAAGGAGCTATAGTTTTTTCTGGAGAAAAACTCTCGACTGTAGAAAAAGCAATTGTTGAAAATCTTATCTCTACCATTAGGCAACCTGCAATATTAGCACGAGGAGACTTAGTTCTTCGTGATGGAGTGACCGTTACTTTCAATAGCTTAAAACAATCTTCTGGATCTCGAATTCTAATAGATGGAGGAACAACACTCAGCGCTAAAGAGGAAAATCTTTCTCTTAATGGTTTAGCAGTGAATATTTCCTCTTTAGATGGGAAAAACAAAGCGACTCTAAAAACAGAGACAGCAGACAAAAATATCTCGCTATCAGGAACAATTCAACTCGTTGATGCTCAAGATTCATTCTATGAAAATCACAAATTGAAAAATGCTACTACCTATCCTCTTATTGAGATTATTGCAACTGGATCTAATGGAACAATAACTTTCGGAGCCCTTTCTGCATTGACTCTTCAAGAACCAGAGGTTCATTATGGCTATCAAGGAAATTGGCAATTGTCTTGGGCAGATGGAGTCTCTTCAAAAGTAGGAAGTATCAACTGGTCGCGAACAGGGTATAATCCTAATCCTGAGAGAAGAAGTAATCTTCCTTCAAATAGCTTATGGGGGAATTTTATAGATATACGCTCACTAGGTCAGCTTATGGAAACCAAGTCTAATGGTCAACCATTCGAGCGTGACTTGTGGCTCTCAGGAATCGCTAATTTTTTTCATAGAGATTCTATGCCAACCCGCCATGGCTTCCGCCATATTAGTGGCGGGTATGCTCTAGGGCTGACAGCAGCGACCCCTACTGCAGATCAACTAATCTTTGCTTTCTGCCAACTATTTGTTAGAGAGCGCGATCATGTTGTAGGTAAGAATCACGGTGATACTTATGGGGCTTCTTTATATTTCCAACATACAGAAGGTCTTTTTGACATTGCTAACTTCCTTTGGGGAAAGGCTACACGAACTCCTTGGATTCTTTCTGAAATGTCAAAGATGATTCCCTTATCTTTTGATGCTAGATTTAGCTACCTCCACACTGATAATCATATGAAGACAAACTACACCAAATATCCTACGGTAAATGGTTCTTGGAGAAACAATGCTTTTTGTGCTGATCTTGGAGCCAACTTTCCTATTACAATTTCAGGACCTTATTTTCTTAAAGAAGTTGAGCCTTTCGTTAAAATCCAATATATTTATGCTCATCAAAAAGATTTCAATGAACGTAGCGCTGAAGGTCGTGCATTTAATAAAAGTGAGCTCATCAATATAGAGATCCCTATAGGTGTTAAGTTTGAAAAAGATGCTAAATCAGAAAAAGGAACTTATGATCTCACTCTTATGTACGTGGTTGATGCATACCGACGTAATCCCGAATGCATGACTTACCTTACAGCGAGTGATGCACATTGGAAGGCGTATGGCGCTAACCTCGCAAGACAAGGATTCCTTGCTCGTGCCGCAAATCATGTTCAAATTAACCCTTATATGGAGATCTTCGGTCAATTTGCTTTTGAAGTACGAAGTTCTTCGCGAAGCTATAATGTAGACTTAGGCTCTAAATTTCGTTTCTAGAGCAAAGAAAAAGTATTTTTTAACTTAACCTAAGCATTTTCTATGAAAATACCTCTGTATAAACTCTTTATTTCTTCCTTTCTTGCAACTCCAGTCTTATTGAACATTTCAATATACGGAGCAGATGTCACTCTTTCCTCTACCGATAGCTTCGATGGCGATGCTGGCAGCACTACATTCACACCAAAATCTACGTCAGATGCTAACGGAACTACTTACACTTTGTCGGAAAGCGTCTATATAAATAATGCTGGTAAAACCTCAGCATTAACAAGTAGCTGCTTTTCAGAAGCAGCTGGAGATCTGACATTTGTTGGGCAAGTATTTTCTCTTTCATTTAATAAAATAAATGCGGGATCAAACGTAGCAGCAGTAGCAAGTACAACTGCAGACAAGGCATTAAGTTTTATAGGATTCCTTAATCTTTCCTTTACTGCAGCTCCTGGAGCTACAGTCACTGCGGGGAAAAGCACTCTAAGCTCAGCAGGAGCACTAAATCTTAGGAACAATGTTAGTATTCTCTTTAGCCAAAACGTATCTAATGACGCCAATAACAATGGCGGGGCAATCACAACAAAAACCCTTTCGATCTCTGGTAATGGATCTTCTGTAGCTTTTACTTCTAACAGTGCAAAAAAACTAGGTGGAGCTGTTTATAGCTCCAGTACTGCTGACATCTCGCAAAATTCAGGCTACTTAGTCTTTACGAACAATAACGGAGCAACTGGAGGAGGTGCTCTAGCTTTTGAAGGAGATACTTCAATAACTCAAAATAACCAACTCTTCTTTTTTGGAAATACTGCGACAGATGCGACTGGAAATGGTGGGGCTATTTATTGTGTAAAATCAGGAAGCACTCCTACTCTTACTTTTTCTGGAAATAAAAGTCTCACCTTCTCCGAAAACTCTTCGGTAATTAAAGGTGGAGCTATCTATGCACATAACCTAGTGCTTTCTTCCGGAGGTCCGACAATCTTTACTAGCAACAAATGTGGAAACACAGCTGCAGGAAAAGGTGGCGCTATTGGTCTTGCAGACTCTGGATCTTTAAGTCTTTCTGCGGATCAAGGAGACATCACCTTCCTTGGGAACGTTTTAACAAATACGACTACCTCTTCTACTGAGAGAAATGCGATCCATATCCCATCCTCAGGTAAATTTACAAACTTACGAGCTACTAAAGGCCAGACGATTTTTTTCTATGATCCTATTACATCAGACAATGCTGCCTCAACAGATCCTCTTACCATTAACCAACCTGATAGCAATACATCTTTAGATTATTCCGGAACTATTATATTTTCTGGTGAAAAGCTTTCCACAGATGAAACTAAAGTTGCTGCTAACCTCTCTACAACATTAAAGCAACCGTTGACCTTAGCTTCAGGAACTTTAGCACTAAAAAATGATGTCCAATTAGATGTCAATGCTCTTACACAAACTCAAGGCTCGACAATCAGTATGCAGCCAGGAACAAAGCTGACAGCAACCACTGACAATATTACTCTTACCAAGCTTGTCGTTGACCTTCCTTCTTTAGATACAACAAAGAGTGTAACAATTGGAACAAGTGGCAATAAAACTATAACACTATCAGCCCCTCTTGTTTTTCAAGATAGCAACGGCAACCTATATGAAAACCATAAAATAAACGAAACACGAAAAACTCCTTTTATTGTTTTTACAGCAACTGCTGCTAGCGATATTCATATCGATGCTATTCTTAAAAATCCTGTAGAGGCTCCCGAACCCCATTACGGCTATCAAGGCTATTGGGAAGCTACTTGGGCAGACACCACAACATCAAAATCAGCAATACTGAATTGGGTAACTACTGGCTACAATCCCAATCCTGAGCGTAGAGCTTCGTTAGTTCCCGATTCTCTTTGGGCATCGTTCACAGACATTCGCTCCCTACAACAAATCATGGAATCTAGTGCTAATAGTATCTATCAACAAAGAGGACTATGGGCTTCAGGAACTGCAAATTTTCTTAATAAAGACAAATCAGGAATCAACCAAGCGTTTCGCCATAAAAGTTACGGCTATATTGTGGGAGCAAGTGTTGAAGACTTTTCTGAAAATATCTTCAGTCTAGCTTTTTGCCAGCTCTTTGGAAAAGATAAAGACCTTTTCATAGTTGAAAATACATCTCATAATTATTTAGGTTCCCTATACCTGCAGCATACAGCTTTCTTAGGTGGGCTTCCGATCCCTACATTGGGAGGAATTACTGATGTTTTGAAAGACATTCCTCTTATTTTAAATGCTCAGATAAGCTACAGCTACACTAAAAACGATATGGATACAAAGTATACCTCATATCCCCAAGCTCAAGGGTCATGGACTAATAACTCTGGTGCTCTGGAAATTGGAGGGTCCCTAGCTCTGTATCTCCCTAAAGAGACTCCTTTTTTCCAAGGATACTTCCCATTCTTAAAATTGCAAGCCGTTTACAGCCGCCAAGAAAGCTTTAAAGAGAGCGGTACTGAAGCTCGTGCTTTTGATGACGGAGATCTTATTAACTGCTCAATCCCTCTCGGAATCCGCTTAGAAAAAGTTTCCAAAGATGAAAAAAATAATCTTGAGTTTTCTCTAGCCTATATCTCCGACGTCTATCGCAAGAATCCCCATTCTCGCACTGCTTTGATTATCAGCGGAGCTGCTTGGAATTCTATATGTAAAAATCTTGCAAGACAAGCCTTCTTAGCTAGTGCTCGAAGCCATCTCACACTATCTCCTCACCTAGAATTTTCTGGACAAGCAGCGTACGAGTTGCGCGGTTCAACAGATATCTATAATGTAGACTGTGGTCTAAGATTTTCATTCTAATTGTTAGATCCCTCCCTATCTCATCGGAGGGTTCTTTGCATAATCTTATTTATAACTTCAAATTTCTATCCCTTCCATTCCTCTTGATTTCTTTAATTTATTGCAGTATGTGGTGAAATAATTTTTTAAATTACCCATAGCCTTCTACATGAAATCCTCACTTCATTGGTTTTTAATCTCATCATCTTTAGCTTTTCCCTTAGTGGTAAGTTGCTCTACATTTGCTGCTGCTGTCGAAATCAATCTGGGACCTGAAAATAGCTTCTCAGGAACAGGAACATACACCCCTCCAGCTTCAACATCAAATGCAGATGGGACTGTCTATAACTTCACAGGAAATGTCTCAATCATGGGCGCAGGATCTCCGACAGCACTAACAACATCTTGCTTCAAAGAAAACACAGGAAATCTTTCTTTCCAAGGTAATGGCTATCAATTTCTAATCAAAAATATGGATGCAGGAGCAAATAATGCTGTTAATAATACAGCAGCAGGAAAAACTCTCTCGTTATCAGGATTTTCTTATCTAGCTTTCATACAAGCTACAAACTCTACATTAGGAAAAGGGGCTATTAAATCCACGGGACCTCTATCCCTACAATCCAATCATAGTTGCTACTTTAGCAATAACTTGTCTGATGATAATGGCGGCTCCTTACAAGGAAGTTCTATCAACCTATCTCTAAACCCTAGTTTAACTTTCCAAAACAACACTGCGAAAGGAAAAGGAGGGGCTCTCTATTCAACAGGAGCCCTAACAATTAACAACACGTTTAACTCTATACAGTTTGCTCAGAATACTGCAGCCACCAATGGAGGCGCGATCTATACAGAAGCTAGCAGCTTTATTAGTAATAATCACGCCGTTATCTTTGCTAAAAATAGTGTAACAGGAGCCTCAGCTACAGGAGGCGCTATTTACTGTAGTAACACGGCCACTCCCAAGCCCACATTAACGTTAACAGATAATGGAAACCTTAGCTTCATAGAAAATTCAGCAATCAGTAGTGGTGGAGCTATCTATACTGACAATCTCATTCTATCTTCTGGAGGCCCTACTCTGTTTAAAAATAACTCTGCTACAGCAACCAGTCCATTAGGAGGAGCTATTGCTATTGCAGACTCTGGATCTTTAAGTCTTTCTGCGGATCAAGGAGACATCACCTTCGAAGGAAATACAACAGTTAAGGGCTCCTCTCCTAATCAAACAGTTACAAGAAATGCGATCAACATTGGAAATACCAATGCTAAAATTGTTCAATTACGAGCATCGCAAGGTAATGCCATCTATTTCTATGATCCCATAACTACCAGCTTAACTGCAGCATTATCAGAAGTTCTGAATATAAATGGCCCTGATCTTATAGGTAATCCTGCATACCAAGGAACAATCGTTTTTTCTGGAGAGAAGCTCTCCGATACAGAAGCTGCTGTTCCTGACAATCTCAAATCTACCATTCAGCAACCGCTAAATCTTACAGGCGGTCAATTGGCTCTGAAAGCAGGAGTGACTTTAACTGCTAAGTCTTTTTCACAAGCTTCAGGATCTACTCTTCTTATGGATGCTGGAACAACATTAGAAACAGCTGAAGCGATTACGGTTAATAATCTCGTCCTGAATGTCGACTCCTTAAAAGAAACTAAAAAAGCAACATTAAAAACCACAACAGCTAGTCAAGCAATAACGCTATCTGGAGCAATCTCTCTTGTAGATTCTTCTGGTGACGTCTATGAAGACATCTCCTGGAATAGCCCACAAAACTTCTCCTGTCTTACTCTCACTGGCAATACCTTAGCAGATGTTAATACTACAGGTTTAGCCTCTGACCCTATCGAAAAAAATCCCTCTCATTGGGGATATCAAGGAAACTGGACTTTATCTTGGCAAGATGATGCAGTCAATCAATCTAAGGTTGGAACTCTTACCTGGACAAAAACAGGTTATAATCCCAATCCTGAACGTCGTGGGACTCTACTTCCCAACACACTATGGGGATCATTCGTAGATGTACGTTCTCTACAAAACCTTATAACCATTAAAGTACGGAGATCCTATGAAACTCGTGGCATTTGGTGTGAGGGAATCTCGAACTTCTTACATAAAGATAGTACCAAGATAAAGAAAGGATTCCGTCATATTAGTGCAGGTTATGTTATAGGAGCGACTACAAATCTACTATCTGATAATCTTATCACTGCAGCTTTCTGTCAGCTCTTCGCGAAAGATAGAGACTATTTCATAAATAAAAATAGAGCCCATGCCTATATAGGCTCTATCCATCTTCAACATCTAGCTACGCTCTCCTCTCCACATTGGTTTTTATTTCGCTATCTCCCTGGATCTGAGGATAAACAACCCGTTCTTTGCGATGGTCAGATCACTTATATCTACACAAAGAATAATATGAAGACCCACTATACCCAATCCCCAACGGGGCAAATGTCATGGTACAACGATGGCTGCGCTTTAGAACTTTCTGCTTCTCTACCCCATACGCTCATGTCACAGAAAGGACTTTTCCACGCATATTCTCCATTTATAAAGCTAGAAGCTGCCTACATACACCAAGATAGCTGCCAAGAACGAGATGCGACTTTTGCACGATCTTTCGATAGTTCTAATCTAATTAATATTTCTATCCCTATCGGAATTACCTTCGAGAGGCTTTCTAGAAATGAGCGTGCGTCTTATGAAGCCACTTTCATTTATGTTCCTGATATCTACCGCAATAATCCTGACTGTACTACAGCGCTTATAATCAATAATACTTCTTGGAAAACAACAGCGACAAATCTGTCAAGACAGGCTGCCATTGGACGCGCAGGTATACTCTATACCTTCTCGCCATATCTGGAAGTCACGAGTAATCTTTCTATGGAATTTCGTGGATCTTCACGCAATTATAATGTAGATGTTGGAGGAAATTTTAGCTTCTAATGCAATCTGAAACTTTTAGCTTTCTTCTGAATTTTTAAGTATTAGAAGAGAGTCTTCTTGTTCTTAAAATCAAAATAATTTTGAAATAAGTTTTTTGATCTTGCATTTGCCTAAGTTTTCTTGTATTGGGAAAATCTATCGCTATACAACAGAGTAGGTTTATGAAATCGCAATTTTCTTGGTTGGTTATTTCTTCAACAATTGCATGCTTAAGTGCGTGCAGTACAGTTCTAGCAGTAGCAGCGGATACGAATATAGGACCCAGCGATAGTTTTGATGGAAGCACTAATTCAGGAACCTACACTCCAAAAAATACAACTACAGGGGTTAACTACACTCTTACAGGAGACGTGGCACTTCAGAATCTTGGAGGTACTACACCGTTAACGAATGGTTGTTTTTCTGATACCTCTGAAGGATTAACGTTTATTGGTGGCGGCTATTCTCTTTATTTTAAGAACATAGTATCCTCTGCTGATGGGGCTGCTCTGTCGGTTTCAGTTAGCGATAAAAACCTTTCTCTATCAGGATTCTCGAGTCTTACTTTTTTAGCAACCCCATCATCTGTAATTACAACACCTACAGGGAAAGGAGCTATTAAGTGCGGCGGCAACCTCACTTTTACCAAAAATGCAAAAATTCTCGTTGAGCAAAACTATAGCGAGCAAGATGGTGGTGCCATCAATACGAAAACTTTTTCGCTAACAGGGAGTACGGGTTCACTATCTTTTATAGAAAACAAAACTGCAACAGGGAAAAAAGGTGGGGCTATTTATGCCTCTAGCACTGTAGACATAACAGACAACAGTGCTCCTATTCTCTTTTCTAAAAATACTGCAGATACTTCTGGTGGAGCTATAAATAGCGGAGGCAATTGTACAATTAAAGGGAATGGCTCCCTTGTTTTTTCTGGCAATAGTGTTACAGCAACTGCAGGCAATGGTGGAGCTATATCTGGAGATGCCGACGTTACTATATCTGGAAATCAGAGTATTACGTTTTCTGAAAACCAAGCAGTAGCTAATGGCGGAGCCATTTATGCTAAGAAACTTGTGCTATCCTCTGGGGGGGGGGGGGGTATCTCCTTCTCTAACAATATAGTCAAAAATACTACAGCAGGTAAAGGTGGAGCTATTGCTATACTTTCTGCTGGAGAATGCAATCTCTCGGCCGATCAAGGAGACATTACTTTTAATGGGAACACCATTGCTGCAACTACAGGAAATACTACAACAAGAAATGCTATTGATATAGGAGCTACCGCGAAGTTTGTTAATTTTCGAGCGATGTCTGGACATAGTATCTTTTTCTATGATCCTATTACTGCAAATTCTACTGCAAATTCTACTGATGCTTTGAACTTAAACAAAGCAGATTCTGGTTCCTCAACGATTTATGATGGATCTATTGTTTTTTCTGGCGAGAAGTTATCTGTAGATGAGGCAAAGGTTTCGAGTAATCTCCTTTCAACTTTTAAGCAGCCCGTCACGTTAACTGCAGGAACTTTGGCACTTAAAAGTGGTGTTACTATTGATACTAATACGTTCACACAGACGGCAGGTTCTTATGTTATTATGGATGCCGGAACAACATTACAAGCAAGTACAGGTGATATCGCTCTAACTAACTTGGCTGTCACAGTAGATTCTTTAGGTAACGGTAAAAAGGCTACTATCTCTGCGTCTGCTGCGAGTAAAAATGTGACTCTTAGCGGTCCGATCACTCTGGTAGACAATCATGGCAACGCCTATGAAAACCATAAATTAGGAAAAACTCAAGATTTTTCGTTTGTTACTCTTTCTGCTGCAGGAACAGTAACTACTACGGATATCCCTGAAGTTCCTACTGTAGCAACACCTACTCACTATGGTTATCAAGGTACATGGAAAATGGTTTGGGTTAATGATGGTACATCATCACCAAAGACAAATACAGCGACATTAGCTTGGACAAATACAGGGTACCTTCCTAACCCTGAACGTCAAGGGCCTTTAGTCCCTAATAGCTTGTGGGGATCTTTCTCAGACATCCAAGCAATTCAAGGGGTTGTAGAAAGAAGTGCTCTTACCCTCTCTTCCGAACGAGGATTCTGGGCTGCAGGAGTCGCTAATTTCTTAGACAAGGACAAGAAAGGGGAAAAACGTAAATACCGTCATAAATCCGCTGGTTATGCTATCGGAGGTTCTACTCAAACCCCTTCTGATAATTTAGTTAGCTTTGCCTTCTGCCAACTCTTTGGCAGTGACAAAGATTACCTAGTCGCTAAAAATCATACCGATACTTATGCAGGAACTTTATATATCCAACACATTACAGAATGTAACGGGTTCTTATGCCACCTCTTAGATAGATTACCAGGATCTTGGACCAATAAACCCCTCACTCTCGAAGGACAAATTGCCTATAGCCATATCAGCAACGATCTAAAAACAAAATATACTGCGTATCCTGAGGTAAAAGGCTCTTGGGGGAATAATGCCTTCAATATGATCTTGGGAGGATCTATCCATTCCTATCCTAGATATATACAGTACTTTGATACTTACTCTCCTTATATTAAGTTAAATTTGACCTATATACGTCAAGATAGCTTCTCAGAAAAAGGTATAGAAGGAAGATCTTTTGATGATGGAAACCTTTTCAACTTATCTCTTCCTATAGGAGTAAAGTTTGAGAAGTTCTCTCAAAGCGATGATCTTTCTTATGATCTCACTCTGTCTTATATCCCCGATCTTATCCGTAATGATCCCAAATGCAAAACAGCACTTGTAATCACCGGAGCCTCTTGGGAAACTTACGCTAATAACTTAGCACGGCAAGCCTTACAAGTGCGTGCAGGCAGTCACTATACTTTCTCTCCTATGTTTGAAGTGCTGGGGCAGTTTCTCTTTGAAGTTCGCGGATCTTCTAGGATTTACAATGTAGATCTTGGAGGTAAGATACAGTTCTAAAATCTTTTCTGATATCTCAAAGTTTTCGAGGTATCAAAAGAACATTTAGGATATTCTAGAACACGACTCACCTTGTTTTTAGATAAGGAAGGAGTCTGGGATTAAAGAGGTAAGAAGGGCAAGGTATGTGATGTAATCAAATACCTTGCCCTTCTTGCTGAAAAAACAGTATTAGAAACCTGAATGTGGTTTATCCAGTACAAAAGCAATTTTCTTGTATTGTTCTTCCTAATAGAAAACTGGTTTTCCTAATGCAAGAGGATCCCTATTAAGGATAAATAGGAATTTTTCTAATAATTTTATAAATTAAACGTATCAGTATTTCTATTTCATTCTATTTTAAATAAGTCAGCGACTTGACAACCTACTTAAATCCGACAAAAATTCATCAATAAAGTCTTTGGTCAGGAAGAAGAGCAAGGCAGATGCTATAAATTCAGGCTCTAAAAACAAGGTGAGTCGTGTTCTAGAATATCCTAAATGTTCTTTTGATACCTCGAAAACTTTGAGATATCAGAAAAACAACTATTCATTAACGCTGTAGTACCTCCAAGATTCTGAAGTGCCACGTCTCCTGTAAGAGTGTAGTTAACTCCTGTGGCTGTATTTTTTGGAGTGTAGGCTCCTGAATTAGTGCTTCCATCAAAACTATCGCTAGGTCCTATATTCGTATCCACTACTACTGCTAGAGCTGTACTACACGCACTTAAGCATGCAATTGTTGAAGAAATAACTAGCCAGGAAAATTGTGTCTTCATAAACCGACTCTACTATTAAATGTTCCTAGTTGAAGGGTATAAAAAACAACACTCAGAGAATCAAGATGAAAATTCATTTCTTATGATTCTTCATCTTTAACTTGATTTGCTTACTTTTTTTTTATATTCATGCAAATAATTCTCTAAAAAACAAAAGCACTACGATGAAGTCTTCTATTCCTTGGGTTTTAATTTCCTCAATGATAGCTTTCTCTTGTTATTCTCACCTACTTGCTACTGAAGCAACCTTATCGACAGCAGACAGTTTCGATGGAAACACTGCTTCTGGAACTTTTACTCCACTATCTTCAGCTTCGACATATTCCCTATCCGGGAACGTGTTCTTTACCAATCCAGGGAAAGGAGCTGCTTTATCGGATAGTTGTTTTAAACAGGATACTGAAAATCTTACTTTTTTAGGGAATGGTCATAGTTTAAATTTTAGCTTTTTAGATTCAGGTGCACATCCAAGCGCTGCTTCATCAACAGGAGCAAATAAAAATCTTATTTTTTCAGACTTTTCTCTGCTACGTTTTGATTCTAGTCCTAATGTGAAGATTCCTACAGGTCTAGGAACTCTCTCATCAGCAGGAGGCGTAAATTTTGAACGTATTGGTAGGCTTATTTTTTCCGGAAACTTCTCGACTGGAGATGGTGGAGCAATCAAAGGCACTTCTTGCTCTTTAAGTGAGGTGTCTAGTGAAGCTATTTTTACTGATAACTCGTCATCAACAAAGGGAGGAGCGATCGCGACTACAGCGGGCACGAATATAACAAATAACAAAGGTTTTGTTAGATTCTTATTTAACACAGCGACTACTTCAGGAGGCGCTATCAATGATGAAAGTAGCTCTACTCTAGCCCATAATAAGTCACTTTATTTTGAAAGAAACTCAGCAAAAACTACTGGAGGGGCGATCTCTAGCTCAAAGACCGGCGGCTCAGCAGAACTGACACTATCTAACAACGAGAACCTAATTTTTCTTGAAAATTCATCCGGAACAAGTGGTGGTGCTATCTCTGCACAAAAACTGACGCTATCTTCAGGAGGCTTTACAGAATTCAGGGGAAATAACGTCTCTTCGGCAACTCCTAAAGGAGGAGCAATTAACATTGAGTCCTCAGGGGAACTCAATCTTTCTGCAGAGGGAGGGAACATTATCTTCATAAGAAATACGATTACTTCATCAGGAAATACTAATCCTCCCAAACGCAATGCCATCAATATAGGGAATAACGGAAAATTTACTGAACTGCGTGCTACAAAAGGTCACGCTATATTCTTTTATGATCCCATCACTTCAGAGGGAACATCATCTGATGTATTGCAGATCAATAATGGTCCAGTAGGAACTCCCAATCCCTACGAAGGAACAATTTTATTTTCTGGAGATACCTTAACGAGTGCTGAATTTAAAGTTGCTGAGAACCTGAAATCTTCATTCACACAACCCGTGAATTTATCAGGAGGAAAATTACTGCTACAAAAAGGAGTTACCTTAGAAAGTACCAGCTTCAATCAAAATGCAAGCTCTCTTTTAGGGATGGACTTAGGAACTACATTGCAAACTACATCGGGAGGCATCACAATCACTAACTTAGGAATTAATGTAGATTCCTTAGATCTGAAACAACCCATTCAGCTTACAGCAAAAGGTAGTGGCAGTAAGGTAATTGTATCTGGAAACCTCAATCTTATTGATTTTCAAGGGAATATTTATGAAAATCATATGTTCAGCCATGATCAACTTTTCTCTCTGTTAAAGATTACAGTCGATGCTGATGTTTCCACTAATGTAGATATCAACAATCTCACGCCTAGTCCTACTGAAACTCCTAGTTCGGAATATGGGTACCAAGGCAAATGGACTGTTACCTGGGCTACAGATACAACTAAAAACACTACAGAGGCAACTGCAACTTGGACTAAAACTGGATTTGTTCCCAGTCCCGAAAGAAAATCAGCTTTATTGTGCAATACTCTATGGGGAGTATTTACTGACATTCGCTCTCTTCAGCAGTTGGTAGAAGTCGGTGCCGACGGTATAGAACACAAACAGGGTTTCTGGATTTCATCAATGACTAACTTTCTACATAAAATTGGAACAGAAGAATGTAAAGGATTCCGTCATACATCTGGGGGCTACATAATAGGAACAAGTACACACACACCTAAAGACGACCTATTTACCTTCGCCTTCTGTCATCTATTTGCTAGGGATAAAGATTGCTTTATTGCCCACAATAATAGCAGAACTTATGGTGGAACTCTATTTTTTAGACATTCCCATACTCTACAGCCTCAAAACTACTTAACATTTGGAAGAGCTAAGCTTCCTGAGTCTGCTATAAAAAAGTTCCCTAAAGAGATTCCCCTTGCCTTAGACCTTCAATTTTCCTTTAGCCACTCTGACAACCACATGGAGACTCACTATACCTCGTTACAAGAAACTGAAGGATCCTGGAGCAATGAATGTATAGCCGGTAGTATTGGCTTGAATCTCCCTATAAGTTTCTCAGATTCACACCCTCTTTTTCAGAGCTTTGTCCCTCAAATGAAAGTTGAGATGGTTTATATATCACAGAATAGCTTCTTTGAAAATTCAGTTGAAGGTCGTGGCTTTAGCAGTGGAAGACTTCTTAACCTTTCTATCCCTATCGGGGCAAAATTTGTGCATGGAAATGTCGGAGAATCATACACTTATGATTTAGCTGGATTCTTTGTTGCTGACGTCTATCGTAATAATCCTCACTCCCTAGCAACGCTTGTAATGAGTAAAGATTCTTGGAAAATCCAAGGAGAAAATCTTTCAAGACAGGCATTTTTACTTAGAGGTAGTAACAATTATGTGTATAACTCTAAATGTGAGCTCTTCGGACATTATGCTATGGAACTCCGTGGATCTTCCAGGAATTACAATGTTGATATAGGAACTAAACTCCGTTTCTAGATTTTCCATACTCCCTAGATTCAAACCTAGGGAGTCTTTAAATTCTGCTCTTCTATTTATAATTTTTTATTATAATAAACTACCTAGATAACCAGGGATTCTTTTTTCTTGCAGTTGCTTTGATTTAATGAGGTCACAATGACACCATTGTGCAACCTTCTTAAATGTTCGACCTTACTATTGACCCTTCCTCTATCTGTAAAAGTCGTTTATCTCTATGAAAGTGATACTATTAATAACAAAGACTTAGCCCTAGAGTTCCCTGTCATTAAGAAGAAACTTCTTATATCTTTCTAAGGCACGTTAGAATTTTCAATGAGAAGTTTAGTAGAGAAGGCTTCAGGATCTATTATAGGAAGATATTCCATAAAAATATAAATAGAATATTTTTGATGATTTTAAAGGAGAAACCCGTCAGCTCCTAACCTGCTTATCCTCTTTGTATTTTTATGTTGAGTAAGAAAATCGCTACCATCATCTGTAGTTTTAATAAAACTAAGAATAGCATATAGGTTTCGCTCTTGACGATAGCTATAATCTTTCTGGTTATACATTTTCTGTAACTTGTTTATGTTAAATAACCCTCGATATAAGCGGACAGACTCATTAAAAGCCAACCGAGCATAATAAAAGGGGTGCCCAGGAGTAAAAAAGTTTCTAGCGTCATTTTGTCGACGTAAATCTAAATACCTATTTAAGATACAACGAGGTCCTGCTCGAAGAGGTGTGAGATATGGGGCATTATACCAACAGTAAGTAAGACAGAAAAGAGCGTGGTCTTCAGGAGGTATAGCTCTAGCTTTTTCTTGATAATGGGAAGCTTGAAGATCGCTGAAGACCGGACGTATAATCTCATTAAAGTTGCCTGCACATGCTCTTATTAACTTATAGCAAGAGACTATTTTACGTATAGCTGTCTCTGAATCTTGATTGATACCATCTATTGCTTTTAGCTGCCAATACATGAATAAAAGCACATATTTCTTTTCCTTATAAATCTGCTTTAGTTCAGGATTTTTGGCTTGCTTTATCACTAATCTAGAGTATTGTCGTGCTGAACGCCCTTTAAAATCTTTTACATGTGCACCGTGATTAACTTGCATATCCTTATGTTGTTGTTCTGCAAACCAAACCTCGAGAAGAATAAACGCTTCGTCACTAATCACCGACATGCATTTTGTACTATAGAATTTATATATTAAAAAAACAGAAGCAAGGGCGACTAGAACAATTCCTGGAATGAGCGCAGGAACTAAAGGAAGGGTTACTAGAGCTAAAGCTATAAGAACAATGCCAGCAACTAGCGCAAGCAAAGAAATCACAAAAAAATGGATTCTACTAAACTTAGTTACCAGTGATTCTTTGTTTAGTATCGGCGGTAACGCTGTTGAGGTTGCTGGACTAACGATTTTCATTCATAATTTAATTATTTAAAAATATAAAATTCCAATTTAAAACACTCTTAAATTCAAGCAATCCCAAAATACTATATGAAAATTAATTTATTTTAAATAAGAAAAATAGATGGTCTTTCCCCATTCGAATTACCTAATAACTCGTATTCCCTATTTTCTTTAATCAGATAAATCAATGTCTCACCAGAACAAAAAGTAGTGTACTAAGTACGATTACCCGTAAAACCATCCTCAATATAACAAAATATAAAAATCTTACTGAAATTAGGATGCATAGAGTTGTACCGAAAGAAAAGAGACCATAATCTCATTAGACACTCTCAAAATTACCTTTCTAACTTCACTTCTATAATCTTACACAATTTACAGAGAAATGTACCATTCCGCCTTTTTCAATTTTTAGGCAACTCTTTTGATAGCCTGATCCTTTAAAGAAAGGACCTTAGATACTGCTCACGTCATAACAGCAAATGATAGTTCGAGGGACCCGATCTTTATAGTTAGGAAGCGTTTTCCCCCCTTTTAAGTGGACAAATGATCCCAACTAAAAAAGGGTATTGCTTAGCTGAAAAACTCAACATAGTAGTCTAAGGAATTTTAAAAACATTGATACTTTCAAAAGTTTCTCTAAAAGGAAGCCATATTTTACTAAATTTTCCGTAAAGAAAATAGCTCTTTACAAACCTCTATTTTAAGAAACACGTCGATCAATGAAAAAAGTAAAGTTCATATAAAACTGGTTTTGTTCCTAAAACTGTCGTTAACAGATTAAAAGACATTCTCATTGTGCTTGTTTTTTTACAGCTTTTCGCTTATTTGTAAGATAATTTAGTTTCATCTCCACAGGCAAATGAAAACGTCTATTCGTAAGTTTTTAATTTCTACAACACTAGCGCCATGTATTGCTTCAACAGCGTTTTCTGTAGAAGTTATTATGCCTTCCGATAATTTTGATGGCGCAAGTGGAAAAATTTTCCCATACACAACACTTGCTGATCCTAGAGGGACGATTTGTATTTTTTCTGGTGATCTCTATATAGCTAATCTTGATAATTCAATCTCTAGAACTTCTTCTAGTTGTTTTACTAATACCGCAGGAGCCCTTCAAGTCTTAGGGAAAGGAGCTACTCTCTCTTTCAAAAACATACGTTCCGCAACAGACGGAGCTGCTATCAGTAGCTCAGTAACTCAAAATCCTGAAAAGAACCCCATGAGTTTTTCTGGATTTAATCGAATGATCTTTGAGAATTGTGAGTCACTCACTTCAGACACTTCATCCGGAAGCATCAAAGCTCATGGATCAGCAATCTATTCTACAACACCAATAAGCTTCAGTAACAACAGTTCTATACTATTTCAATACAACCGTTCTGCAGGACCTGGTGCAGGCATTAGAGGACCAAGCATCACTATAGAGAGTAGTAAAAATCAACTTCTCTTTAATGCTAATGGATCTACCTCATATGGAGGAGCTCTCACAAGCTCGGCAGCTATCAATCTTATAAATAACCTAACTCCTATAACCTTCTCAAATAACGCTGCAGGAATTTACGGAGGTGCTGTTTACCTTACTGCGGGATCCATGTTAACTTCTAACAATACCTCAGACGTTACATTTATTAATAATAGTGCACGTTCTGGAGGAGCTATCTTTGCTAATGGAAATGTTACTTTTTCTAATAACAGAGCTCTTACCTTCCATAACAATACAGCATCTCCTCAAAATTCGGTTCCTTCTACTACTCCACCACCATCTAACCCTCCGGTCTTAGGCTACGGTGGAGCAATCTATTGTAATCCTCCAGCAGGATCAAGTGCCCAACTTTCTATATCTGGCGAAGACTCTGTTGCATTCATAACGAATATAGCTACCGAAGAAGGCGGAGCACTTTATGGTAAAAGCATTGCTATTTCTTCTAATAAATCTACAATATTTATTGGAAACCTAGCCTTGAAAGGAGGAGCCATTGCGATTTCTAATTCTGGAGATCTTTCTCTATCCGCAGATCAAGGGGATATTATCTTTGATAAAAATATAGCCGCACCAACCAGCGGATCATATCGCAATAGTATTTATTTCGGACAAGATGCAAAATTTGTTACTCTAGGTGCTGGCAAAGGTTATAACCTCTATTTTTATGATCCCATTACCTCAGCCGATCTTTCTAGTGGTACAACTCCTCCTTCTGTTATTGTGAATCCAAAAGGCAATTCTAATACTACGTATTCAGGAAATATCGTTTTCTCAGGAAAGATGTTAAATACTGATGAGATGGCAAAATCCAATAATTTATTATCTACGCTGAATCAAAAGCTTGAGCTCCAGGGAGGCACTCTGGCATTGCGAGATAGCGTCACATTACAGGTTCATACCTTTCAACAACATCCAGAGTCTACCCTCTTCATGGATGCAGGTACAACGCTAGCAACTACAAATGGGGCTAGCAGTAATACTGATGGTGCTATTACTTTAAGTAATCTTGTGATCAATTTAGACTCTTTGGATGGTACTAAAGCTGCTATTGTCAATGCGCAAAGTACGAATGGAGCTCTTACTATATCAGGCAAATTAGGACTTATTCATGACTCTACGGACTGCTGTGATAACCATCAGATGTTCAATCACGATTTAAATCAAGTGCCAATTTTAGAGCTTAAAGCCACTTCTGGAACGGTGACTACTACAGATTTTGATGTCAGCTCGGACAGCTATAAGCCTAGTCCTTATGGTTATCAAGGTTCTTGGGAGTTTATCTTAGCAAATAATAAAGTCTCGGGAAATTGGAAAAAGAACGGTTATATTCCTCATCCTGAGCGTCTTGCTCCTTTGATTCCCAATAGTCTTTGGGGCAATATCCTGGATTTAAGAGCTGTGAGCCAAGCTTCAGCAGCTGGAGGAGAGGATATTCCTGGAAAGCAACTTAGCTTCACAGGAATTACAAACTTCTTTCATGCAGATCATAACGATAAAGCCCGTAGCTATCGTCATATGGGTGGAGGCTATCTCATTAATACCTACACACGCATGACTCCAGACTCTGCTTTAAGTCTAGGCTTCGGTCAGCTCTTTACAAAGTCTAAAGATTATCTAGTAGGTCATGGTCATTCTAATGCCTATTTTGCCACAGCATATTCAAACATTACAAAAACTCTATTTGGATCATACAACGTTTTTTCAGGATTTACGTCCCGAGTTACTTATAGCCGAAGCAATGAAAAATTAAAAACTTCCTATACAAAATTACCTAAAGCCCGCTGTTCTTGGAGCAATAATAGCTGGTTAGGGGAATTCGAAGCTAACCTGCCAGTAATTCTCTCTTCACGCATTCTAAACCTTAAGCAGATTATTCCCTTTGTAAAAGCTGAAATTGCCTACGCAAATCATGGAAGCTTCCAAGAAAATAACTCAGAAGGAAGAATCTTTGGTCGCGGACATCTACTCAATGTAGCAGTCCCGATAGGACTCCGATTTGATAGGTATTCCCATAACCGACCAGATTTTTATACTATACTTGTAGCCTATGCTCCTGACATCTATCGGCATAATCCCCATTGTAATACTACTTTGCCTATCAATGGAGCTACCTGGTCTTCTTTAGGGAATGATCTGACAAGAAGTGCTTTGTTAGTGCAAGCTTCGAGTCATACTTCAGTAAACGATATTTTAGAGATATGTGGCCACTGTGGATGTGACATTCGCAGAACTTCGCGTCAATATACTCTAGATATAGGAAGTAAATTACGTTTTTAAATCTCATTTAACGATAGGGTTGAGGCATGCCTCTTTCTTTTAAATCCTCATCTTTTTTCCTCTTTGCCTGCTTATGTAGTGGAAGCTATGCTTTCGCTGAGATTAAATTGGGAGGAAATATTGTTCCACCAATTACGACTCAAGGTGAAGAAATCATATTTAGTTCTGATGCTATCTTTAAGAACATTCTAGGCGCGCAATTTTCAACTGGTTTTATCAATAGTTCCGAAGATCTCCCGTTATTAGGGAATGGTCATTCCCTAACGTTTTTTTCATGCCAAGCTCCTAGAAAACAATTTTATACTCTACTTTTTACGAAAAAAACTTTAACCCTAGAGAATTTTTCCTTAATTAGTTTCACAGACAACTCTTCTACAGGGTCAGGAGGTTTAATCTATGGGAAAAACATTATCCTGAAATCTATAAAAGAATTGAGATGCTCAGGGAATCGTGTCACCTACTCTCCCCCAGCTATAACGACCACTACGCCTTCTTCTTCGACTACAATAATTACAGGTCCTGCTATTTTTCAACCGACAAACTCACTAATAATGGAAAATATTTCAGGAGCGATAACATTTTTCAGCAATCTCTCCAATTTCGGATCAGCAATTAGCAGTACACCAACGACTACTATTACAATCAGGAATAACTCTGCCTCTATGGATTTTTCACACAATTTCACATCATCAGCAGGTGGTGTGATTTATGGTGGCCAATCCGTGCTATTCGAAAACAATTCTGGAACAATTACCTTCACAGCAAATTCTTGTGCGAACAGTTTACAAGGGCTTACCCCAACAGAAAATTTTGCTCTAGGCAGTGGTGGAGCTATCTGTATCCCTACAGGAACTCTAAATTTTAAAAATAATAAAGGTCCATATACCTTCTCCTATAACGCCACTCCAAATGATGCTGGTGCGATCTATGTTGAAAACTGTAATTTCATAGGAAACCAGGGAGCTTTTGTATTCGACAGTAATACTGCAGCAAAAAATGGTGGGGCTATTTGTGCTAAGGTTCTAAATATTGAATCAAGGGGCTCCATTGATTTTAAGTATAATCGTGCAGAAAAAGGGGGCGCCATCTTCATAGGCCCTTCTATTGGAGACCCTATAAAAACAACATCTACACTTACTATTCAGGCTTCGAAAGGAGATATTACTTTCGAAAGAAATATGCTGAATACAAAGCCTGGGATTCGTAATGCTATTACTGTGGAAGGTGGTGGTGAGATTGTATCTCTATCTGCTACAGAAGGATCTCGTCTTTTATTTTATGATCCTATTACACATAATTTGCCAACTACAAGCCCAACGAATAAAAATATTATGATCAATGCCAACGGCTCCTCAGGATCCGTTGTTTTCTCTAGCCAAGGGCTTTCCTCAACAGAGCTTCTGCTTCCTGGAAATACTACAACTACACTATTGGGTACAGTAAGGGTTGCTGGAGGAGAGCTTGCGATCACAGAGAATGCGGCTGTTAACGTCCTTGGTTTTGCGACTCAAGGTTCGGGTCAACTTACTCTTGGCTCTGGAGGAGCTTTAGGATTAGCTGACATTACTGGAGGCACACCTGCTGCTGTAGACTTTACCATTGGCAAGCTAGCCTTTGATCCTATTTCTTTTTTAAAGAAAGACTTTGCTGCAGCATCAGTAAATGCAAAAACTAAAACAGTCACCCTAACGGGAGCATTAAGTCTTGCTAATCATGACGAAGATGATCTCTATGATACACCATTACTAAAATCGCCTGTAGCAATTCCTATAGCTATTTTTAAAGGAGCCACAGTTACTAAAACAGGTTTTCCTGATGGAGACATTGTGACTACAAGTCACTACGGTTATCAAGGAAAATGGTCCTATACATGGACACGTCCCCTACTGATTTCTGCTCCAGATGGAGGATTCCCTGGGGGACTGACTCCTGCGGCAAACACTCTCTTTGTTGTTTGGTCTTCAGATACTCCTGTTCACTCTACTTATATCTTAAATCCTGAGCGTTATGGAGAAATCGTTAGCAATAGTTTATGGATTTCCTTTTTAGGCAATCAGTCGTTTTCAGATCTTCTGGAAGATGTTTTCGAAGCGAATCATCAAGGACTCTGTATTACAGCAAAAGCTTTAGGAGCCTATGTTGAGCATACACCTAGAATTGGTCATGAAGGATTTTCAGGACGTTATGGTGGTTATCAGGCTTCTCTATCTATGAATTATGTAGACGAAACTACGATAGGCCTTTCTTTCGGTCAGCTCTACGGAAAAACAAATGCTAACCCCTATGATGCGCACTGCTCAGAACAAATGTACCGGTTGTCCTTTTTTGGACGATTCCCTTTCGTTACTAAACATATGGAGACGCGGATCTCATGGGAAACTGCTTATGGATATTCAAATAATCACCTCAAAACTACCTACATCAAACCTAATAAAACTCGACATTCCCAAGGGCAATGGCATAATAACAGCTATTACGTTCTAGTCTCTGCAGAACATCCTTTCCTAAACTCGTGTCTTCTTACAAGCCCTCTTGCAAAAGCTTGGGACCTCTCAGGATTTATCTCAGCCGAATTCCTTGGTGGTTGGCAAAGTAAATTTACAGAAACAGGAGATCTAGCACGTAGCTTCAGCAGAGGGAAAGGTTATAATGTTTCCCTACCGATAGGATGTTCTTCCCAATTGTTTACATCTTTTAAGAAAGCTCCCTCCACACTGACCATGAAGATCGCCTATAAACCTGACATATATCGCGTAAATCCCCATAATATCGTTACTATAGTTTCTAACCAAGAAAGTGCTTCTATATCAGGAGCTCATTTACGCCGTCATGGCTTATTTCTACAAATGCATGATTTAGTAGATCTTTCTGAAAAGACTCAGGCTTTCCTGAATTATACTTTTGATGGGAAGAATGGATTTACAAGCCATCGTGTTTCCACGGGGGTTCAGTCAATATTCTAAAACTCTGGAACGCATCTAGAGTTTTAGAGAGCCCTAAGGGAACTTATTAACTTCTATCAATATTCATTTTTGAGTACCTAAATTGAAAAAATATCTCTTTCTTAAAAGGATTTTGGTCGTTTTTTCAAACTCTTATCCTCTGATAGTTCCTCTTCATCAAAAATTGAAATATCGTCATCAGAAATTCCAGTACTCTTAAAGATGAATAGAGACTCTTCAGGATATAACAAACAGACATCATTAGCCAACTTATCAAATGACTCAAAGAATACAGTGACTTTATGATCTTCACGAGTAAGCAAAATGTTTTTGCTTTCGATAACTCCTCTTTCAGAGGTTTTGTAATTTGTAACTTCCAAATTCGAAACATAAGATACTAGAGCATTTATAACAGAGCTCCCTAAAGAGTCTCTCTCATCACCAAAAAGATCTGGATTATGGAATCTTAGCAAAGCATGTTTTATTGCAGCATCTATGGAAAATATCAAATTTTTCTCTTTAGTGATTTTATTACATAACCTTACGGTTAGTCGCTCTTTACATAAAAACTCTTGCGTGCTTACTTCCTGATCCTGCATCATCTGGGCATAAGTGTTATGATTCAGAACCCAGGGTTGACTTGAATCATCAAAGGCAAGAATTTTACATCCCGCAGCGTAAGCATCAGCAGTTCCTTTTTTACTCGAAACAAGCATTCTCTCTGATGCCAACTGCAAATTACAGATATCGGGATGCGACTCAGGCATTCTGGATATCAAAACAGTAACAGATCTCCCATTTCCATTTTCATGTAATACCAGACGCTTTTGCACTACACTGTCCTGACATATATCACAGCTAACAATGTTCAAATAGCCGTATCCCTCTTTGCTAAGTTCTTGGATAAGTATAGAGATCTCTTCAGAAGATAAGCTGTCTTTTTTAAGACTAGGATCATTGTAAACTACAACCAAATGCTTTTCTTTTTCATTGCATGCAACTAAACGAAGAAAATGAATCCATGACGCAGTATTTGAAGTATTTCCAAAATTTATAGATACTTTACGAAGTTCTTCTTTGGTAATCTCCTCAGGATCTAGAAATGTTGAGAATAATAAAATCTTCAATTCTTCATTATGCAGGTCAGCCAAATACGAAGGGCAGTAGTAGCCCTGAGATAAAGGAGCATGGAGCCTTTGACGATCCAATAATATTCCCGATTCTCCGGGTCCAATGCCTATGCCAAGAGTATGAAAATGATTATCTAAGAAAGAGAGATTTTTATATAAATCATCCTTATCCTCTTCAGTATTTAAAGATAAAGGAACCTCACACTTACATATAGGATCTAATTTATGCATAACATTCACCCAAGGAGTTTCTTTAGTCGAAACTCCTATTGCTTTCTGAAGGACCTGGCCATCTGTTAAGCAAGATTGTTCCCCATAACAACCAATCATAAGCTCGAACTCTTTAAGATTTTCTGGCCCTAAAATTGCTGGAAAGCACTTGTGCTCTGAGATGTAATCAATGCTAGAATGTAAACCTAATAAGGAAAACAATTCTTCTCTGTTTGAGGAAGTATCTTGTCTCCAGGTTCCATGAAAATTAGTCGCAAGATAAAGAGTAATTTCAGTATTAGGATAAAGCCTTTGAACTTCATTCGCTAGCCGCACAAAATTCTCATATTCTTCTGGATTTATTAAATTTATACCCACAATAGCAATAGTATCTACTTGAAGAGAAGGAGCATAAATATATGACCGGGTAATACGACTACGAATCTTTGAAAACGCTTTCCCAATTTCTTGAATATCAATTCCTGAACGTAGTTCAAGAAACTCGCTAGAACTCATATCAGCGTAAGGAGCTTCTTTAAAATGCCCATGTATTCTATCCTGGTGTTCGGTATAGATAATCTTCCTAAGACCCCTCATTTGGTTCTCAATTCTCGATATATGATCCTGACCTACTCTCCTTTCTACTTTAAGTATTTTAGCAACATCAGAAGAGAAAATAGGTTGAGAAACTGCTTGTTTTCTACAACAGGAGATCAACCACTCTATTCCTATGAAAATATGCCCTACGATGGGAATCGCCTTGATGATTCCCAAGGCAAAGTCAGTAATTCTTGAATATAAGGGACGCGAAACATCAAAAGCTTGAACAAAATGATAACGAATTGTAGTAAACCAGGAATGTAAATAATAATTCACAGTAAATTCCAAGAAGCGTAATTAATATGTGGAAAAGAAATTAATAAGAAGTCTCAAAAATTAGAATCCTCTGATTTTGAAAACAAGTATCTAAATAAACCAAATCTCAATAAATCTTCGAGAGATTCTAACGATTCTCTTGATATCTTTAGAAGAAAAGACTTTGATTTTACTTTTTTATCTTTCCTATTTTTTCAGGGGGTACAATTTGTATTGGGATCAAAGTTAGGATATAGATTTTCGGTTGGCAGAGATCGCAGCATTTTATTCAAGATTGAGAATTTTATATTAATAGTTATCTCTTCCAAATCCTTTTGACATTATTCTCTTTAAAGTTTTGGTTTCCTAGATAATCACATGATAGCCTTTCAAAACTACTCTTTGGCCTGTGGAATTTCAAAATAGATTGTCTTATTAGTATGCAAAGCAAAAGAGAAACTCTGTTCTCAAGCTCGAGACTTTTAATTTCTTAAGGCTTCATATTCGAAGTGATGTATTCATTTTTGATATTTTTCAATCTCAAAGCTACCGTAGAAGGGTATCCAAGGTATAAGTATCAAGAAGCACAAACATCTGTTATACTGGACTGATTCGCACCCATTTTTTGTTCGGATCCTAGTTGCAAAGCGACGGAGATCGGTACGACTTATTATAAAATCCTAAAAAAATCATAGTGCAGTATTCAATATCTAAATATTTAGATTAAGATTAAGAAAAGCAACGAACACCGATATCCGCAAACAGAAAAAACTTACTTTATAACACAATCTAGAGAGTCTTTTGAAACATCAACCTCAAGAACAATATCACTTCCGGATTAGAGTAAACACCCAGTCTAGTTTATTCCCTCTTATTCCTTCCAGAACTTCTCCAAAAAACTTTCTTCCGAATCACTATCGTCTTCTTCAGGAGGATAACATACTTGCTGTATAACTTGATCTAACTCGTTACAGTTTATAAACAATTGGATACTTTTTTCAGCTCGTTGGGTTCCTCCAATATTTATATAGTTCTTAACATACGCCTCTAAGATCAATGATACTCTTAAGACTTCGAGCTCAATTAACATTAGATTGTCTACTTTTTCACGCCACATTGCCTGTTTAATAGCAGAGTCGAGAATAAATAAGAAGTTCCTCTCCGAAGCGATCCTTTCACATACTCTAGCTCTGAAATAGTCTCTAGGAACAATCATTCCTGATGGTTTCTCTTCTTGTTCAACTTCCTGATAAAATCTCTCTATCTCCTGAGCCCAAGATTCATTTGGATCCTCATATTCTAAAATCTTACATCCCGCAGCGCAGGCATCCGCAGCGTCAAGAGCAGTAGAGACCAGTATTCTATCGGAAGCCAGTTGTAAACTACGGATATCCCCGCTCCCTGCAGCCAGATCAGTAAGTATCACTGTATATGACCTAGCATTCGGATTGTCATTTAAGACTAAACTTTGCCTAACAAAAATTCCCTCAGCATTCACTGAGGTAATGTCGAGACAGGAATAACCTGATTCTTTTAGCTCATTCGCCAATTCAGAGACCGCCTCTGGAGTAAACCCTGTTGCCGAAAGTTGAGGATCATTACACACTACAACTACATGTTGAGTGTCTTCGGATTGCAACACACGCTTTAGGAAGTCTAACCACCTTTTCCCAGAGGGAGAGCTCCCAAAATTTATAGAAACAGAACGAAACTCTTGATTACTTATATTATAGGGATCGAGAAAAGCAGCTAATATTAAACGACGTAACTCTTCATCTTGTATATCTAAAAGATAAGAAGGACAAGAATGAGACCTAGATAAAGGAGCATGGACCCTAAAGGGATCTAAAAGTAATCCAGAAGCACTTGCCTCAAGTCCCAAGGTAACTAGGCTATGTTTTGGATAAGGTTCGGATAAGGCGGAGTATACAGCAAGATGGTCCTCGTCAGTCCAGGGCATACTTTTAGAAAAACAAAAATCAGGAAAAGAGGCATTTTCCTGATTTTTCACAGCAATACACCGAATATCCTCTAAAGGAAGATTTAAAATACCCTGGATTTCAGTTTGTTTTTTTAAGGGTTGTTCTTTGCCATAATAACTAATCATAAGACTATAACTAGATGAACCCATAGGAAGACTTTCAGGGGAACTAAGAGACAAACATGGTCTAGGAATTGATCTAATTTTAATTTTTGGATCTAAACCTAGAGAACGAAGTGCTGCCATCCTCTCTTTAGAAACAATACAATCCTCGTTTCCCTCAACTGTTCTTATTAAATAAAGGTCTATCGAGGTATTGGGATACTGCTCTTGCACACCATTAGCCAAACGGACGAAATTGATAGTTTCTTCCTGATCTAAAAGAGCGACACCAACAAGAGCAAGACCTTTAATTTCTAGTTGCTTTACCCCCCTATAGGCTTGGGCTACCCTCTTACGAACTACACCAAATGTTTTGGTTAGATCGCAGAATTCTTGATACATGGGAAGATTTAAAATCTCTCTAGATGTCACATTTGCTGAGGGATTTTCTGGGAGTTTTCCATGCACCTTCCCTAAATCTTCTTCAGAAACGCTAACTCTAACGCTAGACAAATAACGCTCTAATGGAAGTAAGTAATCGCGTCCCTGTGTCTTTTCTACTTTAAGAATACTAGCAACCTCAGAAGTAAATTTTGTCTTCCTAACAACTCGTTCGCGGCAAGAGGAAATTAGCCATTCGACTCCTATAATCACATGCCCCACAACCGGAATCGCTTTGATAACCCCTAAAGCAAAATCTGTAATCCGTGAGCACAAAGGACGGGTGAAGTCAAAGGCCCTAATAAAATGCTGCCGAACAACAGAAAACCAAGAAGAGATAAAAGAACAAGCCACAACGCAAAATATTTTATAGAGACTTAAAAACCAAAATCTTAAATAAAAGAGCGATTTAATACAATGAGTCCGATGATTCCCTTCATCCAATAAAAATTTGATAAGATATCCAGTTACTATGATACAAGGAGGCACTCTTTAGAAATATTTTTTTTTGGTTTGTGTCCTGATGAAAATGTTTTAGTATTTTTACCACGACCATCAAAAACTATTTCTAAAGATAATATCTATAGGTTGACTACTCGTAGATTAAAGGACTCCTTGATTTTCTTATGCCCATGAGGAATAACCCGTCTTAAAAAATAGAATAAACTAACCAGCATCTACTTGAGAACTTCTTCAGGCAACAAGCGAGGCTTTATAAAATTCAAAATCTTTGTGTCAAGATAAGAGATGAAGGAATTAACCTATGTTCTTGCTTCATACTAGTCTCGATTACATCCCTCTATTAATAGATTTAGAAACCCACTAAATCTATTAATTTACAATTCAGAAAACACAATGAGAAACTATCTATAATCAAACTTCATCTGAAGAACTTTTCTCATCAGAAGAGTCGCATGTATTCTGTATAGCTTGATCTAGACATGTATTCTGTATAGCTTGATCTAGAGCTGTAAAATTCACCGAGAGACTATAACCCTTTCTAGCTCGTGATTGGGGTTTCAAATCTGGGAAACTACGGACATATGCCTCCAATTTTTTTCTTAATTCATCCCCTAAAGCTTCACTTTCGGTAGCGACTAAACGCATTTTGCTATACCAAAATGCCCGTTTAATAGCAGAGTCGAGAATAAATAAGAAGTTCCTCTCCGAAGCGATCCTTTCACATACTCTAGCTCTGAAATAGTCTCTAGGAACAATCATTCCTGATGGTTTCTCTTCTTGTTCGACTTCCTGATAAAATCTCTCTATCTCCTGAGCCCAAGATTCATTTGGATCCTCATATTCTAAAATCTTACATCCCGCAGCGCAGGCATCCGCAGCGTCAAGAGCAGTAGAGACCAGTATTCTATCGGAAGCCAGTTGTAAACTACGGATATCACCGCTCCCGGCAGCCAGATCAGTAAGTATCACTGTATATGACCTAGCACTCGGATTGTCATTTAAGACTAAACTTTGCCTAACAAAAATTCCCTCAGCATTCACTGAGGTAATGTCGAGACAAGAATAACCTGATTCTTTTAGCTCATTCGCCAATTCAGAGACCGCCTCTGGAGTAAATCCTGTTGCTGAAAGTTGAGGATCATTACACACTACAACTACATGTTGAGTGTCTTCGGATTGCAACACACGCTTTAGGAAGTCTAACCACCTTTTCCCAGAGGGAGAGCTCCCAAAATTTATAGAAACAGAACGAAACTCTTGATTACCTATATTATAGGGATCCAGAAAAGCAGCTAATATTAAACGACGTAACTCTTCATCTTGTATATCTAAAAGATAAGAAGGACAAGAATGAGACCTAGATAAAGGAGCATGGACCCTAAAAGGATCTAAAAGTAATCCAGAAGCACTTGCCTCAAGTCCCAAAGTAAGTATATAATTACGTTCAATAGGTAAAGATAAAGTAGTATATGCGCGAAGATGTTCCTGGTCTTTCCATCCTTTCCTTTCAGAAAAATCATAGTGACCTAAGCCTTCTTGTTCGTAAGTCACGGAAATGCATTGAACTGAAGGTTGAGAAAGATTTAAAATATTCTGAATTGCCAATCCTGGTTTAAATTTTTCTTCAAAACCTCTTCCATAACAACTCACGATAAGATCAATATTAGGTGCGTTAAAATTTCGATAGAAATCAAAAGATAAATTCGGTTTAGAAACCGAAACAGTCACGATTGTAGAATCTAGACCTAAAGAAGCGAGTAAATCCTTTTCCTTTGCAGAAATCGTACAATCGATGTTTATATCTCTACTCAGAAGAACCTCAATATCATCAATTGTTTTCATTAAATAGACGGTTATCCTTGTATTCGGGTGTAACTTCTGAATACCATTAGCCAGACGGACGAAATTGACAAATTCTTCATTACTTGAAAGAGCAATACCAACGAGAGCTATACCTTCCATCTCTGGTTGCTTTACTCCCTTATAGGCCTGTGTTACCCTCTTACGAATTCCACGAAATGCTCTGCCTATCATACCAAGTTCTTGACCAGAGACGAATTGAAGATCCTCTTTAGACTTCATATCTGCAAAAGGATTTTCTGGGAGTTTACCATGTACTTTCCCGACGTCTTCTTCGGAAACGCTAACCCTAACGCTAGACAAATAGTGCTCTACTGGAAGTAAGTAATCCCGTCCACGGATCTTTTCTACTTTAACAATACTAGCAACCTCAGAAGTAAATGTTGCCTTCCTAACAACTCCTTCGCGGCAAGAAGATATTAACCATTCGACTCCCACAATCATATGCCCCAGAATCGGAATCGCTTTAATCACTCCTAAAGCAAAATTTGTAATACGTGAATAAAGGGGATGAGTAAAATCGAAAGCGCGAATAAAATGCTGTCGCACTGCGGAAGCCCAGGAAAAAATAAAGGAACAAACCATAATTTTATTAAAAAAAGAAAATAAAGCGGAAAGATTTTAAATAAAATTAAAATAAAAAGAAAGATAAATTTATTTATCTACACGAAAAAATTCGTATTATCGAATCTATTTTTTAGAATAAGAAAAAAAAACGTTACACCGAGCTTTAGATTCTCTTAAAATTGGTTATGTAAAGAAGCTTTACTTATCCAATAAAGATACACTCCCTTAATGAAAAAAGCTAGTGGGTGATATAAATAGAAAGATCTCTTTAGGAAGAAAACATACACCGCTTGTATTCTATATTTAAATAATTAGTTTCAGCGTCTCTGCTCTTATACTCGTAAGCCCCTTTTTTCAAAAATAAAGACGTACTATAGGTCAAATTAAAGCGTACCTGAGTCCCACATATAGTAGTAGTAGGCATCAACTAAAACAACACTATAACTGTAACCGCTAAAATGACGCTTTATTCGTAAATTCTAATTTTTAATTAGGAAATTTATATGATCTTCAGACCGTTTAAACTAAACATCAGTAAAAACAAAAATATAAAAAATTCAAATTGCGTTGTTTCGTTTTAGACCTTTAGTTACCTTTTGCGATTCTCAACAATTTACTCCTATCCCGAAAGCATATTTTAGTCTAAAGATCTCTTAATATATTTTTCTCTGATCCTTTTTAGAGAAAATATTCGCAAATTATTTTAGAGAGTGCCTTAATGAAGTAAAGTGACCTTAACTTTGAGTTTTTTCCATTGTTACAATACTCTCAACTACTAGAAAGCGATTCTAAAGATAATATCGGAACGATTTTCACTATTTTATGTAGTGACTCACTTGTATTTCAATAATCTCTTACTAAATTCTGCTAGGTATAAAACATAAGTTTATAAATGCTCTTTAAATTGCTAAAGTCTATTTATATACACTACTGTTTTTTAGCATGACTGCTCTAAAAAATAACAACCATATTTTGATGCAAAATCCTTTTTAATATACTTAGACTTAAGTTCTAAAAGAACTTATAGACAATAAAATCACTAACTAATTATTAAATCATTAAATCCTATGTATGAATGCCTATGAGATTTTTTTGTTTTGGAATTATAATTTCCTCACTTTTTGGTTTTCTATTTGCAAATGAAAATTCTAATTTGTTTAGGTCTAAAAAATTAACTCCTGCGGATAAAGACTTCTACCAACTAGGATTCATTCATAATCAAAACCAAGATGTGACAATTTCAAAAAACCAGCATGATTTCATTTTGGAATATAAATATTATCAGGATAACGGAGGGGCTATTAGCTGTAGAAACCTTCTTATTTCTGAAAATAGAGGTAATATATTCTTTGAAAAGAATATCTGTCCAAATTCTGGTGGAGCTGTTTATGCTGCTCAAAACTGTACCATTTCTAACAATCAAAATTATTCATTCACTACAAATATGGCCTCCGCAAATCCTACAGTATCTACGGGATCATTATTCGGTGGAGCTCTATTTGCAACAAATTGCTCTATTACAAATAACTTAGGGAAGGGAATATTTACAGATAATGCTACCCTAAATAAAGGAGGCGCTCTCTATACTACAACTAATTTATCCATCAAAGATAATAAAGGTTCTATTCTAATCAATCAAAATCAAACAATTGGCGTTGAGAGTTTAGGCGGGGGTATTTTCAGTGGTAACTCTGTAAATATCGAAGGAAATTCTGGATCTATACAAATTAAGGATAATGCCTCCTCATCAGGAGGCGCAATATTTGCATCTCAGACACTGACAATATCATCCAATAAAAAACTTATAGAAATTAGCAATAATTTGGCATTTGGAAATGCCTATCTAACTACTTATAACCCTGGGGGCGGGGCTTTTACTACAATTGTTTGCACGATAGAAAATAATCCGGGAGGGGTGATCTTTAATAACAACAAATCTCAACGCAATGGGGGAGCTATTTATGCTAAATCTATTATCATCAGAAACAACGGTCCTGTATATTTTTTAAACAATGCGGCAACTTGGGGAGGAGCTCTCCTAAACTTAAATTCGGGTGCAGGAACTACTATTTTTCTGTTATCTGCAGATAACGGTGATATTATTTTCAACAATAATAAAGCTACGAAACTGGCCCCTACTGCTCCTGCATATAGAAATGCTTTGCACTCTACTCCAAATATGAATCTACAAATAGGAGCCTCTGCAGGCCACAGTGTTGTTTTCTATGATCCGATAGAAAACGAACATCCTACACCCTCACCAGTATTACTCAATTCAAGACCTGATCAACAAGGCACGATATTATTCTCAGGGGTAAATGTAGATCCAGATGCTACTGAAGAAGGCAATTTTTTCTCTTATCTGAGAAATACTACAGAACTCCGTAGAGGAATCCTTGCTGTTGAAGATCGCGCTGGTCTTGCATGCTATAAGCTATCTCAAATAGGGGGAGCCTTGCGTTTGGGAAACGGCGCAGTGATTTGTACTCGAGCACGCCTTGTACCGGAAAGTGGGACACCCACGACAGCAGGAAGCCTAATCACCTTGAATAATATTACGATTAACCTCCCTTCTGTTCTTTCTTTCAAAGCTAAGGCTCCAAAAATTTGGATCTACCCAACACAAACAGGCGCCACTTTTACTGAAGATCCTAATCCTACAATTAGGCTATCAGGACCTCTCACTTTAGTAAACGATAAAAACGAAGATCCTTACGACAGTCTAGACCTCTCAAAACCCTTAAACAGAGTGCCCTTACTCTATCTTTCTGACGTAACTGCACAAAAAATCGATTCCTCCCAACTCGATATATCCAAACTAAATTCCGGAGAACATTATGGCTACCAAGGAATTTGGTCACCCTATTGGGTGGAAACAACAACAATCACAAATCCCACGTCTTTAATAGAAGCAAATACAAAGCACAAACAACTCTATGCTGACTGGACGCCGCTAGGATACCGTCCCCATCCCGAACGCCGAGGAGAACATATCGCTAACACCTTATGGCAATCGGCTTATAGTGCTCTTGCGGGATTACAAACATTTTCTTATTCAAATCAAGAAAGTATCTTAGAAGGCTCTCTACAAGGAATAGGACTGTTCATCCACCAAAAGAACAACGAAGGCTATAGAGGATTTCGCAGTCACACTACAGGTTACAGTGCGACGAGCTCTATAAGGCCATCTGAAAATCATAAATTTTCTTTAGGATTTGCCCAGTTCTTTGCTAAAACTAAAGAACTGGAATCACAAGCTAGTACATCATCTCACAGCTACTTTTCAGCAATGCATTTAGAAAGCCCTGTCTTTAAAGATTGGATGAGATTTTCTCTGGCTTTAGCTTATATGTTTAGCTCTCAACATACGCACTATACTTATCACGGGTTGCTTCAAGGGAGCTCTCATGGAGTTTTCTATAACCACACCTTAGCAGGGGTTGTTTCCTGTATTTTCTTTCCTCAACCTGAAAGTAGGTCTCTGCACGTCTATCCTTTCATTACTGCTTTAGGAATCCGAGGGGATTTAGCTACATTTAAAGAAGTTGGTGATCATGCTCGAGAATTTTCTATGTATCATCCTCTAACCAATGTTGCTCTTCCCCTAGGCGTGCGTGTTTCTTGGAAAACTTTACAGCGCATTCCCATGTTCTGGTTAACAGAAATTTCCTATCTTCCAACTTTATACAGGAAAAACCCTGAGCTACATTCTAAGTTATTAATTAGTGGAGGTGCTTGGACCACTAGGGCGACTCCGACAGCCTATAATGCTTGCGCTATCAAAGTAAAAAGTGCTATTCAGCTCTTTCCTAAGGTAGTACTTTCTTTTGACTATTCGTTAGGCATTTCCTCATCCACACAAAGCCACTACCTGAACGGAACAAGTACAATAAAATTTTAATAATAAATTATCCAGGCAGCCATCGTTGTGAAAGACATGAAATTTAGAAAATCTCTGGCATCAACAACTGACAATAAACTCTTATCGTATCTTGGGATTTCTTTCACCTTTATCCTAATAATCTATTCTTCAGTCTATAGCATACAAACTGATTATTTCACAGATTATGGTATAGAGAAAGAGTTTACTAAGAGTTTTCCTCTATTAGATAAATTAATTGACCTTACAGGAACTAATCCAATTACTACATTTCATGGAAACAGACATGATAATACTCAAGATATTACGCTTTCTAACTATAAATCTATAAATAGTATCTTCGAATTTTTCGTCTCAAAAGGAGGAGCATTTTCTTGTAAAGAGTTCACTCTAGCCAATATCGAAGACTACGCTTTCTTGAGCAATAACCAAGCACAAGGTCAAGGAGGCGCAATATATGCAGAAGTAGGATGTAAAATTATTAACAACAAGGGACTGATAATTGTTATTGGTAATAGCGGGCTCAATAATGCGAATACAGGAGCAACGCCTTTTGGAGGAGCTATTGCTTGCGCTGGAGATTGTGTCATCTCTTCTAATCATGGAACCATGTATTTTCTAAAAAATTGGGCAAATAATGGAGGAGGAGCAATCTATACTCAAGGCCAATGTAAAATTCAAGAAAATAATGCACCTATACTTTTTGCGAACAATATCACCTTAGATGGAGGCGGAGGGGCAATCACCAGTACAGATACTGTAATCTCCAATAATATATATCCTATTTACTTTAAGGATAACTATGCCAAAATTGGCGGAGCGATTAGCACAAGCTCAGGTGTTACAATTAGCAATAATTATAATGCAGTGGTTTTCAACAATAACAAAGCATTTTCCGCTCTTACCACTCCAGGAAATGGTTCAGGAGGAGCAATCTATACAACCACATTTTCTATAAATGACAATCCTGGAACTGTTGCTTTCGATAATAACTACTGTAGCCGTGATGGAGGGGCTATTTGTACACAGTTTGTAACTATCAAAAATAGTGGTCCTGTACATTTCACGAACAATCAGGGGAATTGGGGAGGCGCTATCATGCTCCGTCAAGATAGCAACTGCCTACTCTTTGCTGACTATGGCGATATTGTATTTCAAAATAATACAACTTTTCTAGGTGCACTCGGCACATACAATTCTATCCACTGCACTCCTAATAGCAATGTACAAATTGGAGCTCGCAAAGGGTATAAGGTTGCTTTTTATGATCCTATTGAACATTCACATCTCACTACAAATCCTTTAATTTTTAACCCCAATCCGAGCCATCAAGGAACAGTATTATTTTCTTCAGCATACGTCCCCGAAAACTCTCAGGACCGAAACAATTTTATTAACACTTCGAAAAATACTATTGAGCTTCGAAATGGGATTTTGTCTATTGAAGATCGTGCAGGTTGGGAATGCTATAAATTTACCCAAACAGGAGGAACCCTTAAATTAGGTAGCAGAACAAGCATCTCAACAAATATCAATGCTGATACTCCCCAAACAAGCGTGGGCTCGGCAATCATTATCAATAACCTAGCTATCGATCTCCCTTCTATTATAGAAACAGGGAAAGCTCCTGTTCTTTGGATCCGTCCTATAACATCAAGCCCTCCCTATACAGAAGACAATAATCCAACAATCACCCTGTCAGGACCTCTCAATCTTTTAAATAACGATAACCGTGATCCCTATGACAGCCTTAATCTTTCTGAGCCTTTACAAAACGTTCATCTGTTATCCCTATCTGACGTAGCCGCCCGCCATATTAATACAGACAACTTTTATCCTGAAACACTAAACGCTACAAAACATTATGGCTACCAAGGAATATGGTCTCCTTACTGGTTAGAAACGATAACAATAACAAATGGGAATTCTTTGGCTACAACAAATACCCTACATAGAGATCTTTATGCAAGTTGGACTCCTCTTGGTTACAAGGTAAACCCTGAATATCAAGGCGATCTAGCTACAACTCCCCTTTGGCAATCGTTCCATACAGTCTTTGCTATATTAAGAAGCTATGATACCTCTGCAAATTCTTTTAAACAAAATACTTTCTTAGAAACACAAGGAAGAGCTGAGGGCCTTTTTGTTCATCAAAATAGTACTCCTAATACTTCAGGGTTTCGCATAGACTCCACAGGTTACTCCCTGCATGCGTCCACTCAAACTGCACTACATCAAAAAGTCTCCCTCAGCTTCGCTCAATTATTCAGCAATACTAAAGAGATTGGTTCTAAAAATAGGGTTGCTGCTCACACTGTAGTTTCCTCACTTTATGTTCAGTTTCCCTGGTTGAGAGAAACACTGGCAACATCTGGAGTTCTAGCTTATAGCTATGGAAATCACCATCTCCATAGCTTACATCCTACACATCAAGAACACGCAGAAGGCAGGTGTTATAGTCACACCCTAGCAGCCGCGCTTGCATGCTCCCTTCCCTGGCAAAAAAGCTCCTACTTCTACATAAGCCCTTTTCTCCAGATAATTGCGATTCGTTCCAACCAAACAGCTTTTCACGAGATCGGTGACAATCCGCGTAACTTCACCTCACAGAAACCTCTCTATAATCTCACTGCACCTTTAGGAATCCAGGGTCAGTGGCAATCAAAATTTCATATCCCTACCGACTGGACTCTAGAAGTCTCCTATCAACCTACACTTTATCAACAAAACCCTAGGATAGGTGTAACTCTCCTTGCCAGCCAAGGTTCTTGGTCGACTTTAGGACCCAACCCCACACGCAATGCTTTAGGATATGCAATACATAGTCAAACTCATCTTTTTCCTCATATGATGTTATCCTTAGACTACCGAGGATCAATCTCATCATCAACAATGACGCATTACCTACAAGCAGGAAGTATTTTGAGTTTCTAATTTATAAATTGAAGGAAACACTACTTTTACACTTGGCAAATAAAACGACGACATACGTCATCCTAATATTAAAAAACGCAATCACCCTAAGTTGGAGAGACGAGAAACATAGAAAGTTCCTGGACAGAACTTTAAACATCCAAATCTAGATGGATCTTAGTTGCTTTGCTTTTAGGATTTCCAGGAACTCATGGACAATAAAAAAATTATACTCTATTCATAAGCGAACAGCTCATTAAAGTTTCGATGTTTTATGCGCTTCATTCCCTTTAGCGTTTTATTTATTGCCCTATCTTGTTGTTTATTTGGGGAAGAAAGGACCAACCTTATACCCTATCTTGATTGCAAAATAGAAGCCTCGAATTTCCAATCTTCTATAAGTTTTCCCCGAAATCTAAATCCTCTCATCTCAACCTTCAAAGCTAGTTCTCTACATACTCTTACTGGATTTCCCCACGACATAAATCAAGACGTTATCATCTCAGGCTATTCGGAAGAGCACGCTTTTTCCTACCAAACTTATACATTAAATGGGGCCTGCATTACTTGCAAAAATCTTACAATTTCTGACAACTCAGAAACTATGCGTTTTGAAAACAACCTATGTATGGCCGATGGAGGAGCTGTTTATGCTCTAGATACTTGCACTCTTTCAAGAAATCAGAATTGTATTTTTAAAACCAATGTAGCAACTGTCACAGCTCTAAAAGAAATCATAATAACACAACCAACTACATGTCGAGGAGGAGCTGTTAAATCGAATTCTCTAATCATAAGCAACAATTTTGGGAGTTGTGTTTTTGAAAATAATAGTGCTCTAAGTTATGGAGGGGCTATTTATGCAGATTTAGATATATCAATTCTAGAAAATAAAGGGTCTATCTTTATTAAAAACAATAAGACATTAATTATGGCGACCAATGGGGGTGGCTTATCTTCTAGAAATTGTATTTTATCTAACAACCTGAAGCCTATTCAAATTATGGGGAATGCTGCAGGCCAAGGTGGTGGAATATATGCAAACCGGAATGTGATTATATTTGGGAACAAAGCAAAATTAGAGATTAGCAATAATACAGCATTCGCAGCACAAAATATTACGAGTCCAGTGGTTATGAATCCTGGTGGTGGAGGTATTATGTCTATCTCTTTAGTGCTAGAAAATAACTCAAAAGGAATTATCTTTAACAACAATCGCGGAGCACGTAATGGTGGAGCCCTCTATCTTCAATCTCTTATCATAAGAAATAATGGGCCTATATCCTTTATTAATAATTCTGCAACTTGGGGAGGAGCTCTTTTCAATTTCTTTTCAGGAAGTGGGACTCAAAATTTCTTCTTATCGGCAGACTATGGTGATATTCTATTCAATAATAACATAGCTACCAACCAGTCTCCTGCAAGTTCTTATAGAAATGCTATCCGCTCCAGCTCTGGGATAAATCTAAAGCTGGGAGCAAGTCAGGGGCATAAAATTATTTTCTATGATCCTATAGAACACGAAAGCACTACAAGTAATCCAATACTATTTAACTACCAACCTCATCATCAGGGAACTATTTTATTTTCTGGCATTGCTGTGGACCCTGAAGCAATAAATGAAAATAATTTCTTATCTAAACTTACTAACTCTTCAGAACTACAGAGAGGTGTGCTTGCAATTGAAGAGAAAGCCATCATTTCTTTTAAGAATATCTCACAAACAGGAGGGATCCTGCGTTTAGGAAATGGGGCTATATTGAGAACAAATCCTTCCAGAAGTTCTATAAATTTTAATAAAATTGCTATCAATCTTCCCTCGGTTTTAAAATCAGCAGCTACAGCTCCAAAATTTTGGATCTATCCTCAACTATCGGGTTCAAACTATTCTGAGGACACTTCCTCTAATATCGTTCTTTCAGGTCCCTTGACTCTATTGGATGATGAAAACGAAAATCCTTATGACAGTTTAAACCTTTCAGAACCACTTAAAAACATTCCCCTCCTCTATCTTTTAGACATTACTGCGAAACAGATCGATACTTCTAATCTAATTATAGAGGCCATTAACCTAGACAATCATTACGGTTACCAAGGAGTTTGGTCCCCATACTGGGTAGAGACTACCACAACATCAAATCCCGCAGCAGCCGAGACAACCAATACAAACCATAGACAGCTCTATGCGAACTGGACACCTCTAGGGTACCTTCCGAATCCCATACGTCGAGGAGAATTTATAGCGAATACTTTATGGCAATCTGTCTATACTACACTCCTAGGCCTGCAAAGTTTAACTCCACAAAATCCTAGGCAAATAGGCCTAGAAGCCTCTCTTCAAGGTTTAGGATTTTTGATGATCCAGCACAGTCGCCAAGGATCTCGAGGCTTTCGCACTCACGCCACAGGCTATGCCGCCACAAGCTCGAGAACAACTGCAACGCAGAACTACTTCTCTCTAGGGTTTACTCAAATGATCTCCAAGACTAAAGAACAACAAACTCAAAACAAAACTTCGTCCCACAATTACATTGCTGGATTGCGTTTTGATAGTCTTCTTTTCAATGAACGAGTCTCTACAGGATTTGCACTAGCTTATAGCTACGGAAATCATCATACACACTGTCACTACACAGAAACTCAAAAAGGCATATCTGAAGCACTCTTTCATAACCATACTTTAGGGGGTTCTCTCACCTTTACCTTTTTTCCAGACAGCATCACTCAATCTTTCAAAATCTATCCTTTTATCTCCGCTGTAGCTGTCCGTTGTTCTCAACCCTCATTTCAAGAAACAGGATATCATGCTAGAAAATTTGCTACAAAACATCCCCTGACAAATGTTTCTACTCCTTTAGGACTTAGTTTACAATGGCAAAGGTTTCCGATGCTATGGACTACAGAGCTTTCTTATGTTCCTACCGTGTATAGGCAAAATCCTGAACTGTTAACAACTTCATTAATTAGTAATGGCACATGGACAGCAAAAGCAACTCCTGTTTCATACAATGCGGGAGTCCTAAAGATAAAAAATATATCGCAACTCTTTTCAAGAGCAACCTTATCCTTAGGGTATTCAGCTCAAATATCGTCGTCAACTCTCAGTCATGACCTTCGAGCTGAAAGCCACATTATGTTTTAATATCAAGGAATAGAAAGTGGAAAATAATAAATCCTCTATTAAAATGGCCTTACTTATTGGAGCTCTAATTTTAGGAAATTTCACAATGCTGTTTGGTATAACTCCCTTATCTGACTATCTTGCTAGTCAAGACAAGGAGTTTGAAACATATTTTCCTTTAGCTGGCACCCTATCTGATTTGTCTACCTACTTAAATAAAATAACTTTCTCTGGAAATAGAAATGATGCAACTCAGGATCTCTCTTTCAATAACTATATTTCGATAAATAATTTTTTAACTAATTCCTCTACGCAAGGAGGAGCATTTTCTTGCAAATCGTTCTCGCTAACCAATACAGAAGATCTTATTCTCCTCTTAAATAACTTTGCAATTGACAGTGGTGGAGCCATATTTTCCTCTAATGATGTAAATCTTTCTGATAATCATGGCTTAATGATCTTCTGTGGCAATCAAAGCTTACCTAATAACAATAGTTCCTCTAATGAGAATAAAGGAGGGGCAATCTCGTCTAATAGCAATTGCACAATTTCAAGAAATCAAGCAACTGGATATTTTGTTAAAAATATGACCACATACAGGGGAGGAGCCATTAAAGCTAATCAGATCACCATTGGTAATAATAAGGGACCCATATTATTCATGGACAATACAGTTATTAACAATACTGGTGGTGCGATTGATTCTGATCAAAATATAATTATAGAAAACAACTCAAAACCTATCTACTTTCTGAATAACCGCTCAGCTTCTGGTGGAGCAATAAGAGCAGAAAATGTGGTTATCCAAAAGAACTCTCAATCTCTAGTTTTCAGCAATAATTTAGCACTGGAGAACACAGCTCTCCCTAGAATCTCTTCAGGGGGGGCCATCCATTGCTCTTTCAAATTATCGATAGAAGATAATCCAGGAATTATTTCTTTCAATAATAATTCTTGTGGACGAGACGGCGGTGCTATTTGTGCACAATCACTTAGCATAAAAAATAGTGGCCCTGTTTATTTTACAAATAATCAAGGAATCTGGGGGGGCGCTGTTACTCTCCTTCAAGACGGCTCTTGCACTTTATGGGCTCAACATGGAGATATTATTTTTTATAATAATAGGCACTACGCAACAGGCACTAGCACGCAGAACTCTTTAAATTGCACTAGTAACGTTACAATAACATTAGGAGCAAATGAAAATCGTTCTATTGTTTTTTATGATCCTGCGAGGCAAAGACATAACGTTAGCTCCATCCAACCTTTCAATCCTGAACCAGAACACTTAGGGACAATTTTATTCTCTTCTGCATATGTCTCGGATGAATCTGTTTCTCGAGAAGACTTCATCTCTCTCTTTAGAAATACTATTGGGCTATATCATGGCACTCTTGCACTTGATGATCGTGCAGAATGGAAGGTTTTTAAATTTGATCAATTCGGGGGAACGCTAAGACTGGGAAGCGGAGTAGTTTTTTCTACAACGGGGAGCAGCACTAGTGACAGCGCAGGTTCTGCAATTAACATCAACAACCTTGCGATTAACTTGCCTGCTATTTTAGAAAAGAGATCCGCGCCCATGCTTTGGATTCGTCCTATAGAGCAACGAGCACCCTATACTGAGGACAATAATCCAACAATCAACCTATCAGGACCTCTTACTCTTCTCAATGAAGAAAATCTTGATCCTTATGATAGCATAGACCTTTCTCAGCCTCTTAGGGACGTCCCTCTTCTTAAACTATCAGACGTTACTGCTAAACACATCAATACAGATAACTTCCACCCCGAAACCCTGAATGCTACTGACCATTATGGCTACCAAGGATTGTGGTCTCCTCGCTGGTTAGAAACAACCATAGTTTCTAATAGTTCTTCTGAAGACACTGTAAATACTGTACGCCGAGAACTGTATGCTGATTGGACTCCTATAGGATATAAGGTAAACCCAGAACATAAAGGTGTCATAGCTGTTACTACCTTTTGGCAATCTTTCCATAGTCTATTTGCCACTCTGCGTAATCAAATTCATCGACAAGAAGGATACGCTATAGCTGCTGGAGAAGCTATAGGACTTTTTCTTCACCAAAATAGCACTTCTGAAGCCCCAGGATTTCGTATCGATGCTACAGGGTACTCTTTGAAAACAATATCTCATACTGCTTCTCAGCATAAAGTCGGTATAAGCTTCACCCAGCTATTCAGCAATACTAAGGAGAGTCACTCTAAAAACAAAGTAGCTTCTCATACTACAACTTTAGTTCTTCAATTGGACAATCCTTGGTTGGCAGAAAGATTTTCTATATCCTCATGTCTAGCTTATAGTTATGGTCTTCATCATCTCCAAGGCGTTAGAAATTCTGGGACAGTAAAAAGTGAAGGGAGGTGTTACAGCACTACTTTAGGAGCTACTCTTTGCTGTTCTCTACCTATACAAAGGCACTCAAAATCTCTCAACTTGGCTCCCTTTATACAAGCTATTGCCATTCGTTCAACCCAAACAGCCTTTCAAGAAATGGGAAATAAACCTAGGAAATTTTCCACTAATCAACCTCTCTACAATCTAACAGTTCCTATTGGCATTCAAAGCTCCTGGCATTCCCATTTCCATCTTTCTTCCTATTGGGATCTAGAACTTGCATACCAGCCCATCCTATACCAACAAAATCCTGAAGTTAATGTGACACTAACTACTAGCGGATCTACATGGCAAGTCTCAGAAATCACACTTGCCCGCAATGGAATCTCATTCAGAGGGAAAAACCAAACTTTCTTATTTCCTAACGTATCAGTATTTTTAGATTATCAGGGTTCAGTATCTTCATCGACTTCCTCACACTATCTCCAAGCAGGAACTACTATTCAATTTTAGCAACACTAATTAAAAGAAAGCCTGTATCTATAAGATCGCGAATATTTTAAAGCTTTTAGGAATCAGTTTCTTGACTGTGATTCAAGTCATGGCCTGTTCTTCTTAGTAAGAGGTTAGTCGTAGATGCAAGGCGGTCTGTAAGCGGCAGAAATGTAGACATTCTACCACCTATTGCGCTAAAAGTAGTCCTAGCCATGTGCTCTGATGTCTCTGTTTTCACGGTACTCGCAATATCATAAATCATTGATGCTCTGATTTCTGCTCCAAATCCACGAGGTACCATAATTATATTCTCTTCATTGTTAGGTATCGGCGTTGTCGTAGAAGATGCAACAAAAGGATTTACCGAAATATCAGTGTTGCTATTCTCTAGTCCAAAAAAACCTATCTCCTCATATATATGCTCATTACTCGGATCTGTAGGAGGAAAAGGCGGTGGTGGAAGAGGAACACCAAGTTGATTTGGAGAACGCTTTGCTCTGGGTGTCGAAGAAGGAGAAGGACTGAAACCTCTAGAAGCTCCTGGACGAGTCGGAAGATCATAAATGACAGGAGTTGGGGGCCTAGGAATATTATATATGTGCTCATCAACTGGTGTAGGAGAAGTATCACTAACTGAAGTCAAATTGCTTTCGTTTTTTTTCACACCATAATCTCTAGGGGTACTTGGAACATCATAGATTCCATCTTTTCGTCGAGGGACATCATAAATAGCGTTCACAAATGGAAATAACACTTCATCGATTCCCGAAACAAGTACTCTAGGATTATTTGTTTCCCAACTTTTGACTTCTTCCTCAGAAATAGAAACGAACCGCGATTCCTGTTTTGGCGATTCAGGGTTTTCTTCAATCCTAGTTCCTTTATTTAACCATCTTCCTAAAGCACCTATTAACCCAGGTTCGGAATTATTTGGTGGTGGTTTACCCCCTCCTCTTTGGGTCAACTCAGGGATGGGACTCCCCTTCTCAACAGTAGAAACGTCTGGAATCTCTTCAGCTGCGATATCTTCCTCTTCATCAGAAATTACATACTCTCCTCCTCGGCATACACAACAACGCCTTACAGCCTCAACAGCTGCATGACGAATAGCACGTAGTATGTTGAAAAGGCGTCTCACAACACTAAGGATCGTGCCTAAAAGAGAAAAAAGAACACTAAAAAGTGCATTATGCAATTTAAAGGTTAGCCTTGCTAAAGCTCCTTCAGGAACCGAAGAACTTTCGTCCGTTGGCAATCTAGAAGTCTTAACTTCTGCTGTTTCTTGAGCCATACGAGACTCGGAGCTCCTGACTTCTTGATCTGTACTCGATGAAAAATGCTCGTGAATGTTAGAGAGTGTGTTAATTAGTTCCCCACTAACTTCATTTAAGGCATCATCAAGCCTCGTTCCATCATCGAGGAGAGATGCAAGCTCAGGATCAGTCAAATTCGAACAAATTGAATTGATGTCACTAGTATTGGTTGTCTCTCTAAAAAGTGTTTCTGCATAAGAACTTGAAGATGAAAGCTCTAATCTCTCGGCAAGTTGCATTTCGGTCACTTTAATAAGAGCTTGCAAGCCACGTTCCATAGATTTTTTTGTATCAAATTCAAGTTGATTGTTTGTTTTTACTTCACCCAACTCGTTTTTTAACGATTGTATCCGTGTAGAAAGTTCCTCGACACTCAAAAACTCAGTATCTTTAGGTTTTTCATCTTGAGGAAGTTGTAAACGTTCATAAGCATTCTTTATCAGTCTAGTGAAACCTGTTTGTTCCTTCCCTGAAGGAGTTGCAAACAAATATTGAGATTTTTCACTACCTGCAGTAGCTCCCTGAAAAGACGTGTTTTCACCTGAATTACTTGCCGCCTCTGTTTTCAAAGTGCTTGCTGTTTTTTCTTTGTTTTCTCGGAGTTCCTGTGTCTTTGATGTTTGAACGAATACGTTACGTGTCCGATGCGTTTGAACCTTATAATCTTGAGAGCGGGATTTACTAAAAGCTCCTAGTCCCTTCTTTATGCCAGAACGTATACGCTTAAAAAAGCTATTACTGGACGAAGAAGCCCCTTCTGAAACACCTTCAGATTTCTGACCTCCTAAAGGAGATAAAAGACCATCTGAACTGGACGCTTCTGATGCCTCATCACTGTTTGAAGATGTATGAGAAATCTCATGCCCCCCAAGATTACCTTTAGGAGAAGGTGATCTGCTTTTACGCCCGTTATCTTCAGGTGGAATGTTTCCCAATCCACTAGGTCTTCCTATCCCTGATGTCATAAGTACTTCCTAGAAAGAAAAATCTTTTTATAAAGAAACTTGATTTTAAAAAATTTTCGAGAATCATGCGTCACTCTTGAAGCGCCTCTTAGATCTTAAGAACTAGTTATCATCCTTGGGCTTAAATAGCTTAATGTGTTCAAAAGCTAATCCCTCCTTCCCATCCTGATTTCCAGCATGAGCTTGTCGTTGATTCCAGTCTGCCAAAAAATTAACAAGTTCCTCTGAGAGAGCACTTCTTGGAAAAGGAGTATCATTATTATTTGTACCTGAATCTCCTCCTAATGGTCGCATTTCTATTGACTCTCCACTCATCCCCTCGGTTACTACTCCTTCACTCTGCAACCAACTTATTGTATCGTCTCTAAGAGAAGCATCCTCATTATCATCATATCTAGGTTGTAAATGCTCGTTCCTACGTGGATTAAAACATCGACGTACTGCCTCAGCAGCAGCATGACGAGCTCTATTCAATTGCATAGCAAGACTTCTGAAGAAAGCTGCGAGTGCTTCGAATATTCCCCTTACCAAATTCCGTAGAGCCATCCGTATTCTATCAGCTCTAGATTGACTACTTGTTCCTTCAGCTGAAGTTTTTTCTGCTTCAGAATTCAAATCTGCAAGTTTTGCATACTCAACGCCTGTTGCTAATTCAACAGGAGATTCTCTTTTGTCGTTTTTTGTGGCCCATTCTATTTGGGCATAGATAAGATCGTCGTCCATAAGAAGATCTTCTATTTTGTTCTCGACCTTGATTCCTTCGTTCATGCAATCTGAGAGATATTGATCATCCACTTGTCCCCAATTTACTTCTTCTGAACTAATAGAAGATACGTCTTCCTGCAATTCTCTCATCAGAGCTTGAGCTCCTTCGGATACTTCTCGAGGCAAAAACTCAGGAGCTAATGCATTCAATTCTGTTAAAGAATCACTAAGATTATTTACAGCCTGATTAGGATCAAAGTCATCATCTATAAAATATCCCGTTGAAGAGACGGTGCGACTGTCTAGTGATGTCTTGACTTTACCTATAAACTTTTCCCCTGCTAATGCCATTGATCCTGAAGCTCGTTTCATGGCGTCCCTAGTCTGCTCTACAGCTTTCTGCAGTTTTGATAACGATGATGATGAACTAACAGAAGAGGTATCTTCATCTTTCTGATCAATAGGATTCATATGCTCGTCATAATAGAATGTACTTCTGCTCTTTGATTGATGAACATTATCTTCTGGATGAGAACTTTTTTGTGTGGTTTTATCTTCTGTATCTGGCTCTTGAACCTCTTCTAGAAAATCCACGTCAGTTTCTCTCCTCTGGATACGCTCTCTAAAGCCTTCAAGTCCTGGAAGCCGGACTCCATGTTCAACATACCCTGGAAGACGAGGAGAAGAGATCTCACGAGGTGTCGGAGAGGATGGTCGACGAAAAATCTTTTTAACACCGTTCCAAATTCTCCCAAGTAATCCAGGTTTCTTATCTCCTGAACTTCCGGGTTCTTTCGTACTCGGCATAGGAATTTTTTCAGACCCACCTAATTGCGCCTTCCTTTCTTCTATGCTAGGGCCAAAGTTTTCAGTGCTAACTTCGTGCGGACCTAAATTCTCTTTTTGAACCTTCCTATCCCTTTTAGGGGGAAGTGGAGGAGGTGTTCTTCCTGGACCGCCTATACCACCAACTGCCATAATTGAACCTTAAAATGAGCAAACTATTTTTATAAAACTATATAAATAGAATTTTAAACAAAAACATTTTAAAAACAAATTAAACAATTACAAATGATACAATTTTATTAACTTAAACCATTAAAATTAAATACACAGGATGATTAAAGAAAAATAAAACTATAAAGATCGAAGAATTCTTTGAAATTCTCAGCCCCAGAGGATAAAAGTTATGGACCTCCACCTACATCAACATCAACATCAATAAAATCTATGGGACCATCAGCATCAAACAAATAATCTTGTGCAGCAGCCATTGCTTCAACCACTAAATCATTAGCAATCGAGCGCATTTTACTTTCGGGACCATAGAGGATTTCGTGACGACTACGACGACGTTCATAAAGTTTAATAAACATATCATAGAGCCAATTGACAAAGTTACTCATTAAAATAGAGCCTGCTAACACTAAAGTAGCACCTCCCAAAGCAAGAACTCCCGGAATTATAGGAGCAAATACAGGAACTAGCGCAAGAAGCATGATGCCTATTCCTACACCAAGTAGAATTCCTCCCACTAGAAGACTATTGACCTCCCCACCTTTTTCAAAATTGCGGACTTCCTCAAGAATAGCAGCATCTGTCTTCTTGATCTGTTTTCTGTAGACAGTTTTCCACATCTGATTAAACTCTTGATCCGAGAAAGTAAGACCTGACTGAATTAAAAACTTACGTACATGCTTTTTACTTTTAGCTTCTTTCCAACGTAATCTACTGATATTTAATCGTGCTTTCAACTGGCACGCAAGATAGGAAAATCCTGAGGAGACCATAGGAAGTGTTACAGAAGCAACAGCAGATCCTACAGAGCTAACAAGCAAAACCTGCACTACAGTTAATCCACCAAATCCGGTTACTAAGAAAGCAGCAATGCTAGCCAAAAGTAATAATGTAGTGAGAGCAAGGATGATTTTCTGTTTTGTAGTGAGTGAAATCCTCTTATTGATTTCCTCAGAAGACAGCCTGGTATTTGAGATCTCATCTAAATCTTCAGAAAGATTAGAATCAACTTCGATTACAGAAAGAGGGTTTTCATTAGCTTTAGTTTCATAAAAATTTGGGAGCTCTTCTGTACGAATATTTTTTAAAGAAGTATCTACAAAAAGTTCTGTTTTCTCCTGAGCAGCAAGGAAACTTCTCCATATTCCAATACTACTATGGAGCACTGTCTGCAAAATTGCTGTGATTCCTATAGAAATTAATGGTGGCGCCAGAACAAGAGCAACAACAGCAGGAGTCCCTCCTAAAAATACGCTCCCAGCAATCGCAAGGAGTATTCCTAAAATTGCAAAACCCACTCCAAGAGTCATAATTGACAAAGCTATATAATGTAGTTTTTTTGCTTCCTTTATCGTTTCTGCTTCTGTCAGTTTCTCTCCCTTAGCAACCTTTTCAGATCTAAAAAACTTAGCATAAATATAATGACTCATACTCGCGAATGTAGTTTGACTTCCTCGACCATAAGCACTAGATCCCAGGCTACCGATTAAGCTACCATACCCTCCAGGAATAAAACTTGACCCCACTTTTACAGCTAAACCCATAACTGTGAATCCTGTTCCTACAGCTAAGGCGCTTTTAATTCTTCTGGATTCCCGCATCTTGGGAGAAATATGATCACGGACCATATAGACTAAGCTTTTCATTATAGAAAATCCACCGATCCCTACTCCTGAAATAGCTATGCCTAAAAGGATTGCCTGAGGTACTCCTGGGGCTAAGACCGTTAAAGCTACAACAACGACAGAAACTGCAACTAATAAAACAACTAATCCAGCAACTATAGTTACAGAGTGAGTAAAGATGCTCTTTCGCAATCCTATGTCTTCAGAATGTATATCTGATATTGCATTCCCTAAAGGCAAGTTGCGTTTAGGGTGAATAAGAAGCGAGGTTTTCTCCGTTACTGTAGGCAAAGAAGAATATAGAGAATCGTTATTATTAATTGGTGTTGTAGACATAGAAGAAATACTAATAATTATTTTTAATTATAAAACAATTATTAATATCAATTATAAATCAAAAATATAAAAAATAATTAACAAGTTAGAAATGAAATATTTAAAATTAAACTTCTAAAGAAAAGTCACAGCATAAATAAGGGTAGCTAGAGGAGGGAGCTCTATATCAAGACCCCAGGGGATACCGTTATCTTGACAAATCACAGGCAAACGTCTTCCTTGCCCCGAACCTCCGAAAGCCTCATCATCAGTATTGAAAAGGAGCTCACAACGATTTAAGTGTTCACATCTTAAAATATAGGAAGGAAAGTTTACGGCACTAAAATGATGCACACAAAGAAGCGCTGAAGAGTGATCCCCAGCAGCAAATCTGTAATAAGCAATTACATTGTTTACTTCGTCATTAAAGTCTATCCAAGCAAAACAATCTCTAGAGTTCTCTCCTATCCATAGGCAACGTTGAGTAATATACAAAGCATTCAATTCAGCAATACAGCGCTGCAAAGTTCTATGATAATCGAGGTCTAAAAGTTCCCAGTCTAAAGGACGATCAGGAGACCACTCTCTGTATTGGCCAAATTCTCCTCCCATAAAGAGCAATTTCTTTCCGGGTAGGCAGATTTGGTAACTGAGTAACAATCTCATCTGAGCGAACTGAGTCCAGGAATCTCCAGGCAACTTCTTAATTAGACTTCCTTTACCATGGACTACCTCATCATGTGATAAAGGAAGAATAAAAGATTCATCGAAGGCATACCATAGACTAAAAGTAAGATCTTTTTGATGGTAGGCACGATAAATCGGATCTTTTGCAAAGTAATGGAACGTATCGTGCATCCAACCTAAATTCCATTTATAATCAAACCCAAGCCCACCACAATCTACATTCTTAGTAACCCCTGGGAATGCTGTAGACTCTTCTGCAAAGGTCAACACCCCAGGATATTCCTTATGAATTATAGAGTTCAGATGTTTTAGAAATTCTATAGATGCAAGGTTTTCCTTTCCTCCATGAATATTTGGAGTCCATTCTCCCTGCTGACGACCATAATCAAGGTAAAGCATCGAAGCTACAGCATCCACACGCAATCCATCGATATGCATTTTATCGAGCCAAAATAAAGCACTTCCTATTAAAAAGTTGGAAACTTCATTACGACTATAGTCAAAGGTAAGTGTATTCCAATGAGGATGAAGAAGCTCACTATAACCTGTATACTCATAAAGTGGCTCTCCATCAAAAGAGGCAAGAGCAAAATCATCTATAGGAAAATGCCCTGGAACCCAATCTAAAATCACTCCGATATGTTCTTGGTGTAAATAATCAACAAAATACTGAAATTCATGAAAAGAACCGTATCTTGATGTCGGAGCATAATATCCTGTTACTTGATATCCCCAAGACTCATTTAAAGGATGTTCAGTAATAGGAAGAAGTTCTACATGGGTATAATGCATCTCCTTGCAATACCTGGCAAGACGATGCGCCATTTCACTATAACTTAAAGGCCTGCCTTCATGCCATTGCCAAGAACCAAAGTGCACTTCATAGATCAAGATAGGTTTTTCATTTTGCTTAGCACGCTGTTCGATCCAGTTACGATCATTCCAAGAATAGTTATGACTATCAGCAACAATAGCAACACTTTGAGGTGGAGGACCAAAACTCTTTCCATAGGGGTCTGTTTTTATGATTAGACTCCCCGTTTTCGTAACAATCTCCCACTTATATCGGCTTCCTTCTTCTAAACCTGGAACAAAAAGTTCCCAAATTCCTTTATCAGAAACCTTACGTAAAGGATTGACAAGTCCATGCCAAAAATTGAAATCTCCAACTACAGATACCCTCTGTGCATGAGGAGCCCAAAGTACGAAGAGCACACCAGAGATGCCATGAAATTCTATAGGAATTGCCCCCATACGTTCATAAATGCGATAATGCGTTCCCTTATGAAATAAGAAAGAGTCGACTTCTCCCCACATAGGGGGAAATGCATAAGGATCATGCGCTAAAAGACCATTCTGATGATAAACACGGTAATCTCTGTGTCTGGTTCCCTTAGGAACAGATAAAGAAAAAAGTCCTGAATGATGAGGAGTAGCGTTATAATGCTCTCCCAAAAACTCAACAGCAACCCTTCTGGCCCCTGGGCGGAAAAGAATAATGCGATCGGAACAATCTTTATCTGGAAGGATTCCTAAAAGTTTGTGAGGATCCTTCTGCTTTCCAGACACTAGCAGATCAAGATCCCAAGGATTGATCAATCTATCAACCATAGAGAAGCTATCTATTTATGGAAACAATCCCATAGATATGTGGTTCCCGCTTTTATCTCCAGACTTTCTCTTAAAGAAAGTCTTCGCAATCCAGAGAGACTTCTTTGTGACCACTCACGAAGACGAGCACTAGATAGCGAAGAACAAAACTTCAAAAATACCTCACCATTGTGTTCTGCATTAAGCTCCACTTGACGAATCGTTTTTTTTGTCCAAACTATGGATAAAGTCCCAAGATTACAAAGAGCAACATTAACCAAACGACCGCAAGGGAATTCAGGAGGCAGGGCAGGAAGGATGTCTACGCACTGTCCTTCTTGTCTTACAAAAATATCTTTGATGATAGCAAAGCTATCATAAAGAAGAGAAAAGGGAACACTTTTTTGTTCATGGGCACTACAAGGTAAGATTCCTTGATATTCTTCATCATAGATCCTAGGAAGAAAGCAGTCTGAAAATCCCGCAAGAGCTAGAGAGAGTAATGTAGGAACTATCTCCGTAGTGTGTTTCTCTATAACTTTGTGATGTGCTGTCTTTAAAACCTCTCCAATTATAGAGATTTCCGTAGTCTTACGACAGGATTCTGGGACCATAGCAGCCAGGCGAAACCATAGAGGGAGAATTTCTTTAAGGTCACGCCGACGACGGACCTTCTGCCAATCAGCATGTTTATGGACGCCAAGAGATAAAAGAGGACCTGCCTTCTTAGCTGAAGGCAACTTCCCTTTCACAGAATTTGTACATTCCCCAGAGGGGAGCAGGTAATATTTATAGCTCTCAGAAGTAACTGTAAGCCCTCCCCGATGTAAATCTTGAAAAACTGCAAAACGCTTCAAAGGCCCTTGAACCTCTACTGCTTCCTCATTTAAAACCTCGTGTTCTGAAGAAAACAAACGCCAAAATGCTGGAAACACCTGAGCATAGAGTAAAGATCCTGGAATTAGTAATTTCTGTCCTGGAACTATGGTATAAGGCTTAAAATATTGCATAATATCAATCATATGCATTCTCCAATCAAACCTTTATCTTCTACTGTATGGAGGCAGACAGTAACTAGTGTATTGATAGCTATCTTCTCAACTATAGGGAAAGACACCATTTCAAAATAAGGAGAATGGCCTAGAGCAACTTGATCTGTTATCTGTTCCACAAGTACCTCCGTTGTTGCTCCTAAACGCTTTTGCATTTCCTTCTGACTGACTTTCTTCGCAACCTCAGCAAGATGCTTTTTCCTTTCATGAATCACTTGCTGAGGAAGTTGATTATCAAAAGTAGATGCCTTTGTTCGGGGGCGAGAACTGTAAGGAAAACTGTGGACCTTAATAAAACCGACATCTTCAATAATTCTCAGTGTATCTTCAAAATCTTGATCACTCTCTCCAGGGAATCCCACAATGACATCTGTAGTGAAGGCATAGTTAGGATCATAAGCACGAAACTTGTCTACACAATCTAAAAAATCTCCACGAGAATACTTGCGATTCATCCTCTTTAAAATAGAATTTGATCCTGACTGAAGAACAAGATGCGAAGAAGGACACGTATGACGCGATGAGGTGATGGCATCGTAAAGCTCTTCATCAATATCATCAGGATCTATGGAGGAAATGCGAATCCGATCTATTCCTGGAATCTGATCTATTTGCTTTACTAGAGAACCTAGAGACAACTCTCCATCACGATAATCTCCAACATTAATGCCTGCAATAACAACCTCACGATACCCCTGTTCTATAATCCCCTGGATTTCCCTTAAAATTTCGCTAGCAGGACGCGATACCGAACGCCCCCGCAAATAGGGAATAATACAATAGGAACAGAAAGAATTGCAGCCATCCTGAACTTTGATAAAAGCTCTTGATTTTCCTTCAAAACTATGGATTTTAAATTCAGGGAATTTATCATCATGTGGAAAGATCTTATCTATAAGGTGAGATTTTTCCTTATTTGGGACAATGGTGCATTTTCGATCCAAAGAAGCAAAAAAGTTTTTATCAGATTCGCCCAAACACCCTGTAACAACAATATGTGCTTCAGGATTCTGACGACATAACTGGCGGACAGCATGACGTCCTGAACTCTCAGCCGAAGACGTTACAGCACAAGTATTGATTATACATAAATCCACAGGGATTTCGGAATCGACAATCTCTTGATATCCTAAAATAGTTAATTGGTCTCGATAAGCTTGGATCTCATACTGATTGACCCGACATCCTAAACAAACAAGTTTAAATGTTCTTTTGACCTCTGTAACCGTCATATAGTTCTATGGACTTTAATATATCTAGTGGTGAGTAGGTAGTTTAAAATATCACTCTTTTTCTCACTAACAAAGATTCCATATCCGAGAAGAAAACTATCTAGCAACCAAAGAACTCTATGCAAGCTCGCTATCACCTTCTTGATTTTCACTATCTTCAAAAAAAGAATAGGAAACGAAAGGACGAAACTTCTTTTGAAGCTCCCTAGGGAGGTGAGCCTCAACAACTAAAATATCTTCTTGATATCTATGAGAGATAACAAGGCCTGCATCACAAAGTTCTGTGAACCTGCCATATTCTTTATAGGGAAAATTCAAGATTACATGCAGACTTTTCTCTCGAATTATCTCTGCCATTACGGTAAGAAGATTCTGAATTCCCTCGCCAGTTTTTGCTGAAATTAACACTGGACGTGAAGAAAACAAGCGCAATTTCGTGGACAATACGCCTTCAGAGAGCCTATCCACCTTGTTCAACACCGTAATTATCTTAGGTTTCTCAACCCCCAATTCTTTAAGAAGATCGTAAGTTGTTTGCACATGTTCTAAAGCTAAGGGATGTGAAGCATCTACAACATGAAGGAGAACATCTTCATGGAAAGCTGCCTCTAAGGTACTCTTAAATGCTGCTACTAAAGTATGAGGTAGCTTTCGAATAAAACCCACGGTATCAGTAAGAAGAACGTGGCGCCCCCCGGGAAGTACGCACCTACGAGTTTTAGGATCCAGAGTAGCAAACAATTTATCCTCAACATACGTTCCTGCTGAGGTTAGCAAGTTTAACAGAGTGCTCTTCCCTGAATTTGTGTATCCTATTAAAGCAAAGGTAGGGATTCCTCGTCGGGATTTCACTTTGCGTCGTTCTGCACGTTGTTTCATCACAGATTTTAGCTGTGCCGAAAGTTTGTGAATGCGCTCACGCACCATCCTACGATCTAATTCAATTTGCTTTTCCCCTTCCCCCTTAACAAACCCTCCACTACCACCTCCTCCTGACTTTTGTCTAGAAAGGTGACCCCACATTCTTTTTAGACGAGGAAGGAGATAGCGCGCTTGTGCTAATTGGACTTGGATATTTGCCTCTGCCGTAAGAGCACGACTTGAAAAAATTTCTAAAATTAGCTCTGTCCTATCTAAAACCACGAGTCCCAAGCGTTTCTCTAAATTCCGTTGCTGAGACGGTGTAATTTCCTCATCTATAATTAAAGTTCCTATAGAGGGGAGCTCCTTCAAGACTTCCTCAATTTCCTCTAGCTTCCCTGTATTGATGTATGTAGAAGCAGAGGGAACCTTTAAAATCCAAGAATGAGTCTGTAAAACTGAAATGCCACAAGACTCTGCAAGCGCTACCAATTCATCTAAGTGTTCTTGAACCATCTGAGGATCTATCTTATTCTGATAGCATGCTATTGCTAGAGCTTGAGAGGCATCTTGTTCTTTACGGGGAAGATCGAATCTCATTCCCAAAGAAAGCCCAGAATATCGCGAATCTTGTTCCTCACTTTTATTATCTAAATTTTCCATAGAACCTCCATCCCATCATAGGCAAATGTCACCTGTTCATGCTGATGGCGTTCCGCTTCTAAACAATGACTTATATGTGTAATAATCAAATTACTTACCCCTGCATGATCAGCAAAGTCTCTAACCTCTTCTACAGTAAGGTGAGAAGTCTTATATCCTTGAAAGGCAAGAGGAATCTCCGAGGGACCCGCTGATACAATTAATGTGTCTACATTATCTAAGTAACTAAAAATCTTCGGATCATAACTATGGAGATCCGTAAGATACACAAGATTCCCAAAACGGAATCCTGTTACATGACATGACCTTTGGTAATAAGAAATATAGGTATAGGGAATTCCTTCAAATTCATCCTCACCGTATTCCTCATTTAAAATTTTAAACTCTAGAACTGCAGGAAGGGAAGAATTGGTATTATGAGGAGTCAGAAGATAATCCTTTGTCTTTTCTAAAAGTTTATAAGTATTTGCCGAAAGAACTATAGGCAAAGAACGCTGGGTCACTATGTACCAAGCACGCAGATCATCAATACCACCAATATGATCATAGTGAAAATGAGTAAGAAACACTCCGGAAAGCTCAGAAACACCTGCAGCCAACATTTGGGTGCGAAAATCAGGTCCTGTGTCGATAAGAAAATTCTTCTTTCGGTATTGAATCAAAACAGAAGCTCGTAAACGATGAATCTTATTCTCCTGACAAATCCTGCAAGAGCAAAAAGCTACGGGAATCCCTTCCGGATTTCCTGTCCCTAAAAATATCAACTTACCTAAAGAGTCTTCCTGGATATCATGTGCCATACTAATTGCTTATCCATATCCATAAGCCAATAAAATCTTCAGACAGTCTCTTGACTTTAGATCTTAAAGTCAAGAAGTTGCTAGAACCTTCGTTTTGAATCATCAATAACTTTTTAAACAATGTTTGCCAAATGAAAATCCACAGAAAACGCACTCTGCTCCTTTGATACTATAGGGAACAACCTATCAAAAAATTAAATATCGATTTTACCAGCAAGCTGCATTTGATTAGAGTTATTCTCAAGGGATAGTTGTGTAATGGGTTTGGATAATGCACAAGTCGCAGGATATTGGGTAATCACAGAATAATTTTCAGAATTTTTTTGTATTTGACGAAGATGACAATGGGTTATGTATTCCTTTGAGAGAGCAAGCCATTGACGAACTTTAGTTTTTCCAAAGTAAGCTATCAAAAGTCCGGTTAAACATAAAATCACACCAATCCCCCCAACAATAGAGGGAATCACCCAACTACTTAATCCAGCGATCAAAGGCCCTTGAACCATTACTCCCAAAATAAGCGCAGCAAGAATGCACAACCCACCAAGGGCCCAGCCCATAATAGAGAAAAGATCTAAATTCTTTACCTGAGAACAGATAGCGTACATCTCAGATTCTAATCTCGCAGTTTTGTTTCCTACAGGCTCTAAAGCCCATAAAGAGGTAATGGGACCATGTACAGGTAGGCCCTGAAACTTATGTTGTTTACAGCGCATGACATCAATTACACCTGTAGAAGTGTCCTGAAGATCAACAACAACAACACGAGCAGTATAAGGACTTACTATCTGTGCACATAACTGACAATAGAAGTATCTATTTTTATATTCTTCAATATTACCAGCACCAGGATAACATGGCGAAGAACCCAACATGCAATTTGTTCCTTTTTAATACAAATCTAAGATCGACGAGAATCATCAAGGAATTCTTTCAACTGATCATATAAAGAAGAAGATACAGAAGAAGATTCAAATAAAGGCAAAGCTCCTAACCAAATTCTTTCCGGAAGAGATATCAAATACATCAAACTTTTCAATCCTTGGAAAGACATCCCCTGGGTTGCTAAGCTATTAACAAGTATGATGCCCTGTTGCTCACTTAACACAGCTCTTGGATTAGCAAAAGCCTTTCGCCCTAATTTGAACCGCTCACCAAAGAAGGACAACATAGAATCCAGACCCCGCAAACACACCGCGTAGTCAGGTTGATCTTCTTCGGAAATTCCTCCCTTATGAATAGATTCTAACAGAGTCGCCCAATCTATAAAATAAGATAAAGGGTATTGATACAAACTACAGTAAAATGCACCCTCATTCTGAATCATTTCACGACCCATAATCAGCTGCTCCTTAATCTTTGCTTTCTCAACTTTTATGGAAGTATACTTCTCAAATAGTCTTCTCATAGCCAAGATAGCAGAAGAAAAATCAACAAAGAGTTTTTCTAACCGTTGTTCGGCGCTCTTGTAACACCTTGCTCCCTCGACAAAGCTATGTCCCCAATCCAACGAGAAAGAACTAATAGTATCTAATTTCTTAAGATATCGAGAAAGAAATCCCTCTATTTTTCTTTCATACGCCAAAACATCAATCTCCTGTCCTGGTAATCTTTCCACTAGGCTTGCTAAATGACGACGTAAAAACGCCTCAAAAAACGAAGAAGACCAAATATAGGTCAGGAAAGAATCCTTTAAGAAAAGTCGATCTGGATTCTCCAAGGACAAAAGAAGATCAAATTGGAACAACGCGACTTCAGGAGAACATTCTTCTTGTCGATAGGTAAATGTCTGTTCGTCTTCATTCACACAAAATCGTCCTGAAGTTGCCCAATCTAGCAAGGGAGAGGATGTCTTTAAAGCATCTCCATAGCGAGCAAGCTGCAAAAGATCCTCTGAATAATATTGCTCTTCTATTAGAAACTGAAGGAGCTCTTCCGCACATTGTGTTACTTCCGAATTGAGTTCAATCTCCTGTAGATTCCACTGTCTAACCAGATGAAGAATTATATTGATGTGGACACAATCTTTCTTCAAAAGCAAAAGAGTTGTAGATAGAGGTTCTAATTCTAGTATATTTTTTAGGGTGCGATCGATATCTAATGATCTGTCTTGGGAATAGACAACCAGAGATTCAGGCAGGTAGTCAAGCAAGAATAATGAGGCCAATTCAATACGCCAGAAATAATTTCCTAAACTCTCGTGTAGCGATGTCCATTCTTTCTTAACAGGGATCTTTGGAATTGGTTCTGGACTAGGTCCTAAAGTTTTCCCTAAGACAAGGGCTGAGACAGCAAAAACTATAGCTAAACCTAAAAGTAAGCATCCTACAGAACAACCTAAGGCGATAGCCCACAACCCTACTTGTGGGAAAATGACAATCATAGCAATGAAAATTAAACAGCTCAAAGCTCCCAAGATCAAAGCTGCATAATACATTCGCGATGTGCGTTCAGATGCGCGTTCAATAGATTTTTCATGACGAGACAGCGCCTCTCCTATATTGGATGAAGTTAAGGGAAAAGAGCCTACCATTTGGACTACCTTTAGTTGTAGGCAACTTGATCTAGTTGCCATTTCTCAGATAAAGATTGAAGGACTCCCTCGTTCTTTAAATTCGAAATCACATCTTCAAGAACGCAAATCTCTTCAGGACGATCTTTAGCAAGACCAATACCAAAACCGAGTACCCAGTATTCCTCAGGAAGTTCTAATTTTGTGGCAACAAGATTCGGGAATTCTTTGAGAACTATGGATCCTATAGAGGGTTCGAGAATGCCAATTGGAGACTTTCCATAATGGACTTCTATAATTACTTCTAAGGTACTGTCAAAAGAGCGAACAGAGACTCCAGGCTGGGACAAAAGATAGTTCTCCTGAAATGTTCCTGTTTGCACAGCAATAGAAGAATAGTCGGTTAGGGGGAGCAGAGGCTTCTCTAAGGAATCCTTAGAAACAATCATTAGCTCTCGAACCTCCTCTCCATAATAAGGAAGCATTGTGATTTCTTTTTGACGAGAGGGAGTGATCGACATTCCTGCTAAAATTGCATCAATACGATGTTTTTTTAAATTTAAAATCAAGGCATCAAAAGCAAATTCTCTGATTTCTAGCTGTTTTCCAAGTTTTTCACTGATCGCCTCGGCCAAGTCTACATCGAAACCTACAACTTTCCCTTGTGTGTCTACAGACTCAAAAGGAGGGTAGGTTGCGTTTGTCCCTACAATCCATACACGATTCCGATCTATTCTAGATTGACAACTTGTTAAGCCTAATAGCATTATACAGACAAGCACTCTAAAAAAGCAGAAAAATAAATTTAACATGAAATCTGTTCTCTGTACTCTAATTTTTATGGTATGTTAAAGTTTACATAAAAAAAGTAAATAGATCAAAGTCGAAAAACTTTTAACTTTGAATAATTTTGATAAAAATAGTTTTAGATTAAAAAAACCAGTTTCTAAGTTCTATGGTCTCAACACCTCCATCCTGCCCTCCTCCCAATAAGGATAATCTTTACCATTTAACAACAAATCCAGAAGATTCGTTGATACTTAGAATATTACGTACTATAGGGTACATACTCCTTCACATTATTACTCTCGGTCTTCTTCTTCTTATTCATTACTACAAACATCACCAAGTCTTTAGAAAAGAGGGACTACCAACTCCCCCAATTATTCCACGAGCTCCTGACAAAAAAACTTTAGAAACTGCTAAACAGCTTACCGAAGACAAAGATGATAGAAAACCTTCCTCTCCAAAAAAACCTACACCCACACCTCCCCCAATTAAAAAAATCTCTCCATCTCCGTCTATTCCGTCTTCTCCTGAACTTTCCGACAAAAAAATTTTAGAAACCGATAAACAACCTGGTGAAGATAAAGATATCACACCCCCTGCTCCTCCAAAAAAAACTACACCCCCTCCCATCAAAAAAATCTCTCCGCCCCCCTATCAGCGACAACCCGAGGGTGTTGGTTCACTAAATTGGATGGTCAATAAAGCAATCATGCGAGATATTTTGCCTCTCAGTTCACAGATAATTGACCCGACGACAGAGGAGATCAACCCTTATTTCCTAGCTTCGTATCCTAATCAGATCAAAAACGAACCAGGATTTTTCCCCTTAGATACTCTAAAATTATTGGCACATAACCCTCTCATTCCTTCTGAAAGGCGTCGAATTGCTAAGTTGGCTCTTAATCAAATTGAATATCTAAGTGCAAATTATTATGTTGTTAACGTTCCAGGAGACGGAAGATGCTTCTACCGTTCGTATGTTGTAGGCTGGCTATGCGCCCTAGCGAAAGATTCCGAAACGAATAGTAACATATTTACTGAGGAAGCAATACGTGTGCGAGAACTTTCTTTTGCCTCTTCCTCCCCTGAAAATCAGGCTCTTTCGATACAAGTGTCTACCCTACTAGAATCTTGCGCTAACTATCTCACGCTAGAAGAGCTCTACAATAAAGTGATTCTCAATCCACAAAACAACGCTATCCTTGTGTCCTTTATACAAAAACTCTCTACATACACTGCTCGTCGCAACATAGCTATGTCTGTTGACGAAGCTAGCGCTAGAAGGATATATGTTAGTGATATAGAAGAAGCTCTTTTACCAGAGACTCTCGAATTTCTTGTTAAAAAACATTCTTATAATAACCTTTTCTTAAATCTCATTGCTGAACCACCTCTACCATCAACAAATACTAAAGATCAGTTACTGCTTCTACTAGGACATCTCCCTGCTCTATTTTTGAATGACCAAGAATTAAAAACACTCGATTCACAAAAGCAAATCAGTCGGAGACAATACGAACTTCAGGTCGAGCAAGCCTTTTGCAAACTCAGTGCAGTCCTGAACTGCTCTGGATGGGATATAGAAACTTTTGCTACTAGAGTTAAAGATAATCTGCCTGCAATAATTAAGAGCCAATTTACACGCTTTCTTCAAACAATCAAAGATAGACGATGTAAAGACACACTTCCTTGGTCTCAAACATTTTCTTTTTTTGCTTTTATACTAACCAGTCCCTCAACTAAACTGAATAAAATATGCAAAGGTTTCTACCTAGAAATCGAGGGCATCCTAAATAGCATGATTTCTGCTCAAAGCAACTTGCAAGATATCTTAGAGGTCTCAGACAGATTTAAAGATTACCTAAAAGATGATTTAGAGAACGCCTGGGAAAGCAATGTTACTTCCTCAAATATGTTTTCCCTGTTAACAATGCATGACGGGCTAAGGTTGGCACAACTTCTACCTTCACTTAAATCCTTGCAAATACGCGTGGCACGATTACTAAAAAATCTGATATCTGCTTCTTTTGAAAACCCTCCGCTAAGTGAACAACCTGAGGTGCTTGAAACAACAGTGAATCATTTATTATCAGCTATTTATACTAATACTACGTGGACAAGCTACTGGGATCAAGTCTGTTCTTCGGAGATTTTGAACTTACCTCTAGATCCAAAAATAGCACCAGAGAAAGATTCTCTCTATACATCTGCAGCAAGACTCTTGTTCTTTATTTTCCAGCACCCTCTAATAGAGACACATCCAAGTACAAAACAAACAGTAGCAAATTTAAAGATGATCTTACTTCCCTTGTTACAATATGCTTTTAAGAAAGTGGAAAATCAAACTAAGCTCAAGAACCTCTTAAACCCTATTTTAGCATCTATATTCCTAGATGCACACAAACCCTCTTATCCAATTACCACAAAGGACATTCAATCATTCTGCGTATTCTTCAAAATCCATCCTGAAATTATGATCTTAGACCCCATACTTGAACTGCGGTGTAAGAATTTTGCAAACAGTATGTTTCCAACTTTTGATTTGGAAAACCAGGCTAAATCGCTAATAAAAGAAATTCCCGATACACACGGAAACCTATGGGAGTCTTTTTTAAAACGCATGAATACTTTTAGTGCACAACCTTTATCTGATGCGCTTTGTTCATCTTTTTTAGTCTTTTCTTTCCTTGAGAATTATCCTGAGCTTCTACAAAAAAGTTCGCCTATCACAAACAAGCTTCAATGTTTTCAAAAGACAGCTCTTGAGACTTTTTTAGAAAAAGAAGAACAGCTCATCCGAATACTACGGCCTGTATTTGGACTGGCTGCAGAAACCCTGAATAATTACTCTATATTTAGAAGACAAATGATTAACCATCTCTTAAGAAAATCCGACAGCACAACAGCCGTCTTTTGCCATTCTGCTTTTAGAGAAAATTTAATTAGTTATCTCCTTTCTTTACACTCCAGCAACCTCGCTTCTATCCTAGATCTAGTCCAAGATCAAGCTGAAAGTTCGGACGTTGCTTCTATGGCAACTGTGCCTTTACAACAACTAGCTGTTTGCGAAGCAATGTTTGATTCTGAGAATACCTATAATAATATACAGAGTCTTGCTGTATCACATGGGTTTTTACATTCATTTTCTTCTGAAGCGGAGGCTAGGATCTTCTTAATCCATTTCTCCAACCATTACGGCTGTCTCTTACCTATACCTAAAACTTCACAAACTGAAGCTCCAAACAACAAAACTCAAGATCCGAATCCCTAGTTTTAAACGAGGTACTTATTCTTACGTTTACTTATCCTTTACCACATACTCTAAAGCAGCACCCCGAAGAGGTCCGCATCGTTTGTATATCCCGAAATCTATTTGTTGGAAGTGGAACCCCCATACTGATCGCAGGACCCTGTGCATTAGAAAGTTATGAGCATACTATTTCTTCAGGACTTGCAGTAAAACAAGCTGGGGCCCAAATATTTCGAGGTTCTATTAAAAAGCCACGCACAAGTCCATTTTCCTTTCAAGGGTGGGAAAAGGAGTGTGTCTTGTGGCACAAGGAAGCACAGCGTATTCATGGCCTCCCCACAGAAACCGAAGTTTTAGATGTCCGAGATGTTGAAATCACTGCTGAACATGTCGATATCCTCCGTATTGGCTCTAAAAACATGCACAACTCCCCTCTACTACAAGAGGTTAGCTATTCCCATCGTCCAATTATTCTAAAACGTAGTCCTTCAGCCACTCTTGAAGAGTGGTTGTGTGCAGCAGAATATATTCTCTCTTCCCCCTCCTGCCCTGGAGTTATTCTCTGTGAACGAGGAATCCGAACTTTTGAGAATTCCACTCGCTACACCCTAGATCTTAATACTGTGAGTCTTCTGAAAGAGATTTCTTCTCTACCTGTAATCGTAGATCCCTCTCATGCAGCAGGAAAACGTTCTCTAGTACTTCCTCTTGCGTCTGCTGGTTTATCAGTAGGTGCTGATGGCCTTATGATCGAAGTGCACACGGATCCTGACAAGGCTCTTTGTGATGCTAAGCAACAAATCTCTCCGAAAGAGCTTGAACAATTTACTAAAAAGCATTTCTCTCATATGAAGCTCTGCGCAAGATCGTGAACTCGTCAAGTCCACCTAAAATAGAAAAGATTTAAAATCTCTTCTATTTAGAAAAATTCTAAATAAAAAAATTAATTATAAATTTTTAATAACATTAAAATTTATATTCATTTTTCTAAAAACACATTTTTATTGAAAATAAAATAACACTTTAACTATCTGACAGTCAATTGAAGGAACGCAAAAATGCGTCTTTCTATGGAGGTTTATGATAAAACAAGCATGTAAATTCTATCTTTTACAATGTTTACTTTGCGCTCTGTATTGGCTATTAAAATATTGCAGAAAGCTTCTTAAAGGTACTCTTGACCACTCTGAAGAGACCTTCTATCAAGCTTTCCTTTCTTCTATTATTGACCTACTCTACCAATTAAAACAACTCCCAGCTCCTGCTAGTGAATAATCAAATATAAAATCAATCCCCCCTTCTTTTTGGAAAAGAAGGGGGCAATCAGAAATTCAACAGATTTAAGAGTTCCTACTCTCTAATCCGAATCTTTAGCATTCAATCTTAAGACCTTAAAGAGCTTTTTCTTTTGCAAAGAAAAATCGATAATTTGTACAAGGGAAAACGCCACTAAAGAGCTAATCCAAGCAAACAATTCTCCAAAGATTCCGAAAGAGACAAACTGAACAATCCCATAGCCGACTCCACCAACAATAACTCCTGCCCAAGCACCAGCTTTGCTAAGGCGAGATCCCTTCGGAGCTAGAAGATAAAAGCCGACTGGAACAGAAAGACAACAAACTGAAAGGCTATAGCTTAAAATCAATACGTCTACAATGTTGGTGAAACCAACAGCAGCAAGAGGAGCAAGAACTGCTAGTCCCCATATTAAATAACGATAGTAGGGCGCTTTCAAAGTAGGCAGTTCTTCTGCTATAAGCTGAGCGACTGCATTCATAAGAGAATCTGCTGTTGAAAGAATGGCAACACCAATAGCAGCAGCCATAACAGCTGCTAGTGAGGGACCGCAAAAATATGCTATTGTATCAATAAGAGGACATCCTCCTACAATCCCTACCTTAGCTCCCAAGGAACCTAAAAATAAAGGAACAAAGTTAAAAATGAGAAGAGTAACACCAGCACCCACGGCTGCCCACTGGAGGCGCTGTGGTGATGAGGCCGCCACACATCTTTGCACCATATCCTGTTCGACGATCATAAAGAGCATGGGCATGAGTATCCAATTAGAAAGTTTTGCATAGGGGAGCGGTTGAAAAGGCTCTGTTAAAGGAAGAGATTGGGGAACTACAAACCATACAGAAATACCACAACACACCACTGCCAATAGGAGAAATCCTGCTTGAATAATATCTGTACGTACTACTCCTCGAAATCCTCCTGTTGAGGTATATAAAGCTAGGACAATCCAAAAAGCCAAGGTTAAGTACTTACCGAAAGCAAAGGCATTAAACAAGCGATCTAAAGCAATCACTTGAGCTACTAAGATAAAAAATAATGAGCCTGCTGACAATAAAAATGCAATCCTACGGAGCTTTTTAGAACCATAGACAACCTCAAAGATAGCGACAACAGTTGTTAGTGACCCTGCTGCCAACCGTTTTCCGGGGCCCATCCCTAGAAAAATCAATCCCAAGGCAACGCCCAAAGGATAAAGAATTACTCCATAACCATAGCAGAAAGCTTCTTCTGCTGCACCAAGAAGGACACCCCCGCCAATTTGTGTAGCAATGAAAGTCATCATTAGAGGAAAAACTTTTAAACTCCTTCCTGCAAGAAAGTAGCTCTCGCGATCTTCTACTTTCCCGCCACCACGACGTCCAATATATAAACACACTCCCTGAATTCCTATCAGGAAAAATAAAAACAATGAAAAATTCATAAAACTAAGAACTCCATAACTTAACTAAAGAATTTAAAAATTATTCCTCTAAGCCAGTGAGCTTAAAGACAGGTGCTAAAACAAATTAGGAGTAAAATGGAGATAGCGTCCAGAATAACGGAGGCTTAAAGAAAATAAAGATCTAAAAAATAAATCTAATTTTATAGGTAGATTATACATGACATAATGGTCCTGAGACTATGCTCTTCATAAATTATAGAAGCTATTAGATAAAAATCTATAACAAAGTGTTATATTTCTAAAAAATTAAGATTAAGTAACCAAGGCAAATTTTCAAGAGAACGAAATAAAATTACGACCATCAAAACAATAGTGAGCTTCTCTCTCTTTATATCTTAAATAAACTATAATAATTTTATTTAAAGATAGCAAAGAGTGCTCCTGCTGCTGCGCTTTGTAACGAAGGAGCTTCGTTACAACAGCACTCTAGAAGAAAAGGAATAGCATCAAGATTTTCCGAAAAAGCAACAGACTCCAAAATCGCTAGTTTATCTTGCCAGCGACTGTCAATGTAAAGTTCAAATACTTTTTCTAAGGACTGACGATCCTTTTTCTGACATAAAGAAGCTAATGCCCCTTCGAGCTTTGCTGCAAAGCAAGCGTCAGTAACCAAGTCAGCAGAAGTCTCAGGATCTCCCTCTTCCCAAAATATTCCAGAAAAGAAGCTCCATCCCTGAGTCTGTTGTCCTGAAAGAAAAGTAGCTGTTACTGCCTTGACTTGGCTATAACGAGCGACTGCCAAAAGGCGAATCAACTTCCTACCAATCTCACGTTTTATCATGTCCGAATATAGAGGGAGAGACTCTCCCCGAAAATTGCATTGAGCATCCCATAAAAAATGTTCTATAGCCCAACACATTTCTGGATTAAAGAGATAACGAGCAATAACATCGCCAGCTTTTTCGATATCTTCACGGTTGACAAGAAGTAAAATGGCGAGATTAGCCGCCGCCTTTCGAGAAGCAATCATCCCTAAGTGCTCTTTCGCTAAAGGGACCCCATGAATTCCTAAAGAACAAAGAGCCGCAGAGGCTGCCTCACAAATAGGAGCTAATGGAGATCGTAATCCTTCTACTAAAGAATTACAACCCAAAGGTTCTCCATGTAAATGGAGAAGGGCTGCAGCTTGAAAACGCACTTTTGGGAACGGTGATGATAGCGCTATATGACGCACCTTACTTAGAAAGTCTGCATCACTTAAAGGCAACCAACGATTACAGGCTAGAGCAGCAAGTAAAAGAGCTTCTTGAACTTCAGGATATTCTACAGATAATAGATCAGTAAAAATACAGCTCTCTTCTGGATAAGAACCACTACGCAATACTTGACAAGTGAAAAGAGCTCGATCAATATCATTTTTAGGTAGAGGAGCATGTAAAAATGCAGAAGAAAATTCTAGGGAAGCCTTCCATGCTTCTCGACGTTCCACGCCATCGACAAGCTTATTCTCAGCACGTTCTCTTAAAAATGGTAAGAGCTCCTCTATACGTAAGTGAGCAATTACCCGATACGCTGTAATTCGAACATGGAGAGACTCGTCATTGCGAGCAACCTCTGCTATAGCCTTTTTCAAACTTTCTGAGCCATAGTTAACAGCAACCTGTAGAGCCAATGATCGAACAATAGGACTGTCATCACTAAAAATTTGGAGAAGGAGAGGGACCAAACGAAAATCTCTAGCAAGCCCAATAGCAAGAACAGTGACAGCACGGACGGTGGATGAAGAGTTGTTTACACCCTTACAAAGAACCTGAATTGCGAATTCTTCCAAAACATCTCGATCGCAAGCTAAATTTGGGTAAACAAGCTGACATTTTTTAAAACTTGCAAACCAATCATCAAAAGAAGAATTCTTTGTAAGAGCTTTCAGGATTAGTTTAGCTTGGACAATGGAATACTCCTCAGATTCGAGAAGACATAGAGCTTCTGCTGAAGCTTTTGTAAAATCTTGGATCAGCAGTTGGTATCGAAGAGAATCCGAAGCCAACAGTGATCCACAAAGAAAAAAGAAAATTAGGCTATAGCCCCTAAAGGACGCCCACCTAAAAGATGAATATGTAAGTGAAATACGGCTTGTCCTCCATCAGCGCCATTATTGATAACTACACGGTACCCGTCGGCAATTCCAAATTCTACAGCAAGCTCTTGAATGATTTTTCCAGCCTCTGCCAATAAAATCATTTCATCCTCTTTGACCTCCTGAAACCTTGCTATAGGTTTCTTAGGAATGATCAAAAGATGCACAGGAGCTTGAGGAAAACGATCTTTTATAGCTATAAAATTTTCGTTTTCAAAAACCTTATCACAATCTATTAACCCATCGATAATTTGCTTAAATACTGTCATATAATCCCTCGATCTTGTAAAGTTACCAGCAAAGCACGCTGACAACTTTCTCTGTTTGCCCATACAGAAAGAAAAAGGCCCTTATGGCAAAAAACAGCACCTGGAATTCCCGACACTTTAGAAAGATCGTTACCTAGTAATCCTGCCCAATTGTCAGGGAAGGGAACTCGTACTTCCATACGACGATCTAAGTTTGGGGGTATACCTCGTAAAATCCATTGATCACTCGAAGGAAAACAAACAAACGCTGCAGGATGCTTCTCACCTCCTAAAAAAAAGAAATTGTCTTGCCATGCAAGAGGACGATCAAAATACAAACATATTTCGTCTGTTTCCATAGCTTCTCTCACCAGTCCCCTACAGGCACGATCATACTGAAATTTTTTCCTTAACCGATACAAAAAGTCGATAGTAAAACGCAAAGCACAGGAAAAATCTGCATCCGAACTATTTTCTTCCTCTTCACGAGGATTATAAATTTTAATAATGTCAGAAAATGAACAAAAGCCCTCCTTAGAAAAGAATCTACCATTATCTTGCTCATCAACCCCGTGGACTAATGTATTGTTAAGAAAATGGTATTCTTCAGGATCCATATAACCACGTTCCTTAAGATAGTGCAAAATCATACCTGCACTACTCCAAGATCCATCATAAGAAACTTGGTGATGATCGAAGCGTTTTTCTTCCATAGAATAGACGCCACCCACATCACAAACGTATTCACACTTAGATAATATCATAGGATCTCGAGAACGCATAATCTTATCTTCATCTACAAGATCAAAAATAATGAGGAGAGCACACGCCGTGACCTCATCTGCATGAAAAGAACCATCGTGAGTACCAATGCTTCTTGAAATCTGCATACCTACCATCCTCTTTAACCAATCCTCCATTGTATCCAGAGAAAAATAATTCTCAATTGCAAAGACTCTTCTTTATATCGTACGGAACACTTCTAAGAGAAAGATTTTCCATATTGACGAGGGAATTTTTCAAAAATTTCCTTTCTGTTTAAATAATTCTTTTTTGAGAGATCTTTGCCATTTCTAAACAACAGAAAATTATAACAACAAAGACAATGAATTAATTATATGAAATTATTCTAAAAACGATAGTCTTGAAAGGATAACGATTAACCTTAATAATGTCGCTTGAACCTTCAAAAGATATGACCTCTTATGTATAACCTACTCCATGCCCATCATGATGCGACCTCTCCAGATGGAGAATTGATCTCCCAGTTGAAAAAGCTTTCTCCAAATGTCTATCAGGGAGAGATCCTGATTCAAAATATCCCCGAATATTTTTTAGGCTTTCATCTACCAAAACACTGCGTAAGGGTAAATTTAAAAAGTTCTTTAGCTCAACTAGGAATCGAGGCAATTTTAAATCACCTAGAACTAAATAAAGCACGAAAAGAAGCTCGTCTAGAAGTCCTCTTCGTTAGCCAAGATCCTATAGCCACTGCCATGTTAGATCTTCTAGAACCTGGGAGCTTTGTCTGCAAACTCTTTGCTGCTGACGATCGCCGACTGGTACGTTCCCCTTGCTATCTCAACAGAATGTTTACCCACTCAGATCGTACAGGATCCCCGCTCTTGCGCTTTGGTAAGAAATTAGAACACTTTATAACCCTAGAAATTATTGACGACCGACTTGTAGTCTTCCTTCCAATTCTTGCGGGAACAATCTGTTATGAGGATACTATTTATGGTTTTCTTCCTCTCATGAGCAAATCTCTAACCCGTCCCCATCTAAAAATACGTAAGTTCCTTTCTCTATATCAAGTTTTAGAAAAGCGAGAACCCCTCCCTGAAAATCACAAAATTTTGCTTATTAAAACAGAACCCCTACATATCCGGACAGTTTTTGCAAGGGTTGTTCAAGACCTACTTCCCAAAGGACTTCGTCACACTGCAGCGGATATTCTAGAACCGACAACACAAGAATCTGGGGATATTTATGAGTTCTATGGAAATACTTCAGAACCCATTCAACGAATTCCTTTAGAATTTTTCACTCTCGAGCCTTATAAAGAACATTCATTTTTCTTCTATAGAGACATGCTTCAGGAAACCTTAGAGTCCTCTGAGGAAATATTCCGTGTTTTTGATTCTGCCCCTCAAGGAGTAGAGAAAACTGCTATGTTTATTTCGAAAGGTAGTGAACTCCTCGATCTCTCAGAAGATTCATGGATCATCAAACCTTTAACTTCTTTACCAGACGAAGAGAATGTTGGTGAAATTCAAAACTATATTGAGAATGAGCCCTGCTTTTCTTTTTTAAAAGCTATGGAAACTGACTTTATCACAAGCCAGGGAGTTTTTTTCTGCCGCTATTTCCCTTCTGCATGGCTGAAAGGAATGTTTCTTTCTAACTATGCTCGTCATTATCTCCAACGTGTTTATTTCCAGATTCCTTCTGCAAATCACAAAGAATTTTTCTCCAATCGAGATCGGTTCTTCCTTCTCGATCTATACTTGGCAGGAATTTCTGTATTCTGGGCAGATTTAGATTCGAAACGCCTCCTGCAATATGTAAAACGCCGAGATAAAGATGTTGGCATGTTTGTTCCTAAGTACCAAGCAGAACAGTTTGCTCAATCTTACTTTATAGGAATTCATGGTTCTCAGCTTATTGTTGGAGATTACGATGATTTCCTAAGAGAACTCCTGATGGGGATGAATGCTCTTTCCCATCAATTCATTATCCCAGGATTCCCACCACTCACACCTCTGGCTATCCTTACAGGTGGAGGTTCTGGAGCCATGGAGATTGCTAATCGTGTAGCTACGGAGCTCTCCATACTTTCTTGTGGTAATCTAATTAGCCTAGACACTACTAACCGCTACGTAGAAGCAAAAATGAGTTACGATCTTTCTGCCCTTTTAGAACGTCAGACCGACTTTCACGTAGACCTTGCTATATTCGTTATTGGAGGAATGGGAACAGACTTTGAACTACTTTTAGAACTCATTAGCATCAAGACAGGAAAAAAAGCTCTCGTCCCTGTTTTCCTCATTGGACCTATAGACTACTGGAAATCTAAAATTACAGCTTTATATAACATAAATAATGCTGTAGGGACAATTCAAGGTTCTGAGTGGGTACACAACTGCCTATTTTGCCTATCCTCAGCAAAAGCAGGGATTGAAATCTTTAGTAAATACCTCAAAGGCGTACTCCCTATAGGTCCTGAACATCCTGTCCCTAAGGAGGGCTTTGTTATAATTTAGAACCCATAGGTCAGACGAAAGCCATAATAATTACAAGGTTCACGAACAAATTGACCTTCTTTAGAAAATCCCTGGTGGTATTCTAAGACAGCTCGAATTTTTCTACCAATTTCCTGAAATTTAGCCCACTCCATACCTAAAACATAACTTTGATCAAGGCCAAATTTTTGCTCCTCCCAACAACGAAAATGCATAGCAAATATAGGTTGAGCATGCAAGTTTCCTTCTCTCAAACCAAAAGGTCGAAGTTCGGCACCCCATTCACAGTAAAATGGCCGCTCAGGAAAGGAAAGATCTCTGCTAACAATGTAACCACAACCGACATAAAGTCGAATCTGCGGTGTGTAGCGTAAAGAAATAAAAAAATCCACTCCCTCATCACTCAAATTAAATCTTGGGAAGTTAGGATGTGTAAGAATAAACTCATCTCCTAAATGAGATGAGAGATGCCATAAACGAATCCTAAAACTCCATTTGTCTAAAGCGCCACTCCACAATCCTGCAACAAAAAAGTCTGAGTTCACCATACAGGATTCAGGGTGATCTAAATCAAAAACAGAGAACACCCCTCCTTGTATTCCAAAATCACAATCCACATGAAATCGAGAAATATCGAAGAGGCGAAGAAAAACAAAATCTCCTCCAAATACTGTTGCACCCACTCGGTTTCCCACTACTTTTTCGTTAAAACGAATGCCAGCACTATTGGTAACCTGGCGAGGATCTGCAATCAATGGAGAAAATAAGATGGTATTTTGCGGTAACCATACCCCTTCCTTACCACAGAAAATCGGTGTGCCCAAACTTTTTTCTTTAGGAAGACTTGGATGGTCTACAGATGGTCTCATGACACAGTCACGATAAGAGCGCTCGCAAATTTCTACAGATGAGATAAAGGGAAGATCTCGAACAAAACTTACAATCACTTCTGATAAGCTTGAATCTACAGGTAACGAGAAAAGATACGCCCGGTCTTTTTCAATAACGACCTGAGCACGACTATCTAAAAAGTGCATGTCCAAAAGAGACTGCACATAACCCGTAAGGTAACAATCATTTTCGTAACACCAAAGATTTTCTGGAAGCTGATCTGAGCGCAAAATAGATTTGTTTTCGTATTTGCAAGCAGGACAAGAAGATTTCTCCTGAGCTTTAGCAATCGTAAAAAGTGCCAAGAAGCCAAGTAATGAACCAAAACAATAATGCCAAGAACGAAAAGCTTTTCCCATTGTAAGGTCAGTCTATAGAAAAGAAAGTATTTATTTCGCAATACTCGATAGCAATGCTTAAAACCAAGAGATTCCCTTTATTTCCATTACAAAGAGCAAAAGAAAAACTAACTAGAATGCATAACAGTCCTAAAATTCTAGCCAATTCCAAAAATTTTTCTGCCTATACTGATGTCCTTATCTCTAAAAACTGTGTGTCAAAAAATCTCTCTGTCTTAACCCTTATACTTTTTCCGTCCATAGTTCTATAACAATTGAAATTACAATTTTATTACAGCCCGGATCTTTCCAATGTTTAAATAAGGAATTTCTATCTCTATAACTGTCATAGGGAATTAATCTTACAAGCACCTGAAAATTTAATAAAAAATTCACAAGTTAATCGTGATAAACAAAATATAAAAATCTGTGAAGTCTTTTAAATCAAAACAATGCAAGTATATCTTAATAATTATATGCAACCAAAAGGAACTATTTCTCCGCTAGAGAGAGTTAAAGAAAAATCACAAAATGGCTGTCCAAAAAGATAAGGCTTTCTTAAGATGTCTTTCTAAGTAAACAAAAATCTTATCCAGACTTATGCGTAGAAACCCCCACTTTTTTCTTCTGAAGCCCCAATATCTATTTTCTGAAATTAGTAAGAAACTTACCCAGTTCCGCAACGAAAATCCTCTTATTCCTATTATAGATCTTTCTATAGGGGACACCACACAACCTCTGAACCCTTCCATCACTCAGGCAGTTAAAGACTTTTGCATCTCTCAAGAAGAACAAGAAACCTATCGGGGATATGGCCCTGAAACAGGTCTAGAAAAATTACGGGAAAAAATCGCATTGGAAGTCTATACAAATCGGGTCTCTCCTGAAGAAATCTTTATTTCTGACGGAGCTAAACCCGATATCTTCCGTCTGTTTTCTCTTTTTGGTACAGAAAAAGTTCTAGGTTTACAAAATCCTGTCTATCCAGCTTATAGAGATATTGCCTATATCACAGGCATCAAGAAGATTATCTCTTTACCCTCAAGCAAAGAAACCGGATTTATTCCAGAGCTTCCAGAAGAAAAATCTATGGATATTCTTTGTCTATGCTATCCTAATAACCCAACAGGAGCGATACTTACCTTTAAACAACTTCAATTACTTGTAGAATACGCAAATCACCATGGGATCGTTGTTATTTTTGATGCTGCTTATAGCACCTTTATTTCAGATCCCAGTCTGCCTAAAAGTATTTTTGAAATCCCCGAAGCTAAATATTGCGCTATAGAAGTCAATTCTTTTTCTAAGCCTCTAGGATTTACTGGCATGCGCCTAGGGTGGAATGTAGTCCCTAAAGAACTTACTTACGATAATGGGGATTCTATTATCGATGATTGGAAACGACTTTTTGCAACTACATTTAACGGAGCTTCTCTTGCTATGCAAGAAGCAGGCTACCGCGGCCTTGACTTATTCCCCACACCCCCTTCAATCGCGATTTATTTACAAAATGCTCATCAACTTAAGAAAAGTTTAGAAATTTCAGGCTTTTTAGTTCATGGTGGAGACCATGCTCCTTACCTTTGGGTCGAGCTTCCTGAAGAAGTCTCTGATGAAGATGCTTTTGATTTCTTCTTAAATCAATATCATATTGCTGTAACTCCAGGTTACGGTTTCGGTACATGTGGGGAACGGTTCGTACGTCTCTCAGCCTTTGCAGAGCCACAAAATATAACATTAGCTTGTAAGCAGCTCCTTACAAATCCACTACATAATAATACCATGGTTCTTGTATGATTATTCTACGTAGACTCTCTCAGTATGTATTTTTCTTTTCATTACTTTGCTCTTTTATCTATGTAGTGACTTGTGGCTCGCAAGGAGTTGACGCCTCTTCTCCTAAAATTGCAATTTTCTTATCCTTCCCTCACCCTCTATTAGAAGATTGTAGTCAAAGTTGCATAGACACTTTGAAAGATTTTGAAAATCTTCCGGAAATTGTCCTTCTAAATGCTGAAGATAGTGTCGTAAAAGCACGAAAAATCGCTCGTTCTTTACATACTGATAAAAATATAATTGCTATTATAACTTTAGGGACCATTGCCACTAAAGTTATGAGCCATATTGAAACCAAAAAACCAGTGATCTATGCTGCGGTTCCTGATCGTGAAACTCTAACACTTCCGGAAAACAACACCAATATCTATGGAGTTAATGATAATTTAGATGTTAACCAGTACTGCTTCGCCATACAAGCCGTTGCTACTAATGCTCAGTCTATAGTTTATTTAAAACCTTCCGAACCCTTCCCCTCTGATCTTCAAAAGGAGATTGTAAAGAAGCTCAATGCCTCAGGAATTGAGGTCATTGAAATTCCTATTACAAGCAGTACTTTTAAAATGCGAATACGCCAAGCTATCGATAAGCGCCCCTCAGCAATTTTTATTCCTCTTTCGTCACTTCCCTATAAAGAGGGCACCGCGTTTCTTCAGGAGATCGTGAAAGAAAGAATCCCAATTGTTACAGACGATATTTCCTTAATTGCTGATGGAGCTTGTATAGCCTGTGGTGTAGACTACAAAAAATCAGGACAACAAATCGGACAAATTGTCCGTCAAATACTCTATAACAGTCATGACATAGAGGGTTTACGTAAACTCATTGCTCAATCCTTATCACCAACAACAACGTTTAATGAAGATATCATTAAAAACTTAGGGATCAAACTTCATAAAACGGAACGTAATCACTTTTTATCTTTCAAAAATAAAAAATCCTCAGAAAAAATTGAGAAGAAAAATTCTGTTGTGAGTTAACGTTATGCATTTTTAATCCAAGAAAAAATGATATCTTGAACTTTATTGGGAAGGAGAAATTTCTTGTTTCGAGAACTTTCCCCTGAAATTAAGGTGACATCACGCCTAGGAAGAGATAAAGTCTTTGCTAATAAAGAAATCACAGCATCGTTAGCTCTACCTTTTTCTGGAGCTTCCGTAACACGGACCTTCAAAATCTCTCCGTCAAAGCCCATAATTTTATTCTCTCTGGCCTTTGGAGTGACTTTCACCTGAAGAACCCACGAATTATCCAAAATAACCTTCTGAGATATTTAGACATCCATTAGTTTCCTTCAACCACTCGGCTAAAGTATGTAGACAAATTCTTGGGGCCCAATGATACTTCAATACTCCTTGAGCAAATCCAGGACCTGCAATATCATAATTTTCGCTTTTAAAGAATTTTTCTACCCTACAAGAATCCAAACCTATGAAAGGTTGGCTACTAACAAATAAAACGCGTCCTGAAAAATCTTCCTGATACGAACGAAATAAAAGCAAAGTATCTTTACGATTTGCAAACAAACGATCTTCAGCTGGTTTTGCAACAAGAAAAACAACTTTAAATGCAGAAGGATTGTCTCTCCATGCTGTAGGTAAGAGCATTTGCGTCCAGACAAACTTGGCTATTTCCTCTTCAGAAGCTGGAGTTGAATGATTCTCCTGTTGCCAATTATCTTCCATCGGAAAGGGGTTGTAACGAGAATCAAAGAAATGTTCCTGCTCTTCAATGGACTTATAGCGTCCCCGCTGCCCACAGAGGAAAACAATCTTCTTAAAACGTACTCCTCGCTGCCATTCCCGAATTAAAAAATCTAAGCGCTGACGCAATGCTGGCAAAGGACCACCAAAAATTACAGCACAATCATAGGTTGCAGAATATGCAGGTAATGCTTGCGTCATGTGTAATAAGGAAAGATCATTATAAAAAGCATGCTCATCGTGGAGTTGACAATTAGAAACCAAATCTCCAGAAAAACGTTCTTCAGGAGAAAGAATCCAAGTAGATGTAGATTCTATTAAATCTTCAATAGCTTCCGCTTCAGGGAGACCGCAAATTTCTAATAAACGATTGATCACAGGAACATATTTCTGAACAGAGCACCTTGATTTAGGTTGTGACCAAGGACAACACCCAACAGAAATGAGGGCCATCATTGCAAATAGTGCTACCACCCACCTTGTTTTTTTCCTATTCATAAAGGACGCCCTCCTTAATCAGCAATATCAGACGCCACCATATAACAAAAATTAAAAAAAAACAATAAACAAACAGGCGTAATTTTAACTATAAAAGCAAGATAAAGCTAAAAATAAACCCTATCTATTCTGATTCTGGATTTTATCTTCAGATATCCTTATTTATAAAGATGATTTCTTCTCACCTTCTTGCTGATTTTGATCTCTCAACTCACTACTAGAAGAAAGATTATCACGGTCATCACTATGTGAAGACTCAGAATTTACAGAATCTGAGTCAGGTCTTGTTATCATTTCTTCATCCGATAAGTCCGACCTCTTAGATGGTTGTCCTTTCCTAGCCATAGAAGAACTACTAGAAGAAAACGGCTGCTCTGAAGAGGCGTCAGGATTATGAAACGATGCAGAAGCTTTCCCTCTAGAAAGCAAACCAAGCCGTCTAGCTAGCCACATTAAGACAAAGCAAATGTTGTCGTAGCAAATCGAAATAAAATCTATAAACATAGCCCAAAGCCGACGTAATTCGTTAAGAAGACGTTCGCAATAGCTAAGACTCTTTGTAACTTCAGGATCGCATTGAGGCTTGCTATCATTTAAGCTTGCCATCTTAGCCGACAATTCAGTTACACTAGGCAAGTTCATCTTTTGAAGATGAACATGCATATTTTCGACCACAAGCAAAAGCTTTCCAGCCCCTTTTGCATTAGAAATATGCCAATTTCCATTACCATCTGAATCAAGACCTATTACGCTCAGTTGTCTAAGAACTTCTTTACCATTTTCACATAACTGAAGAAACTGAGAATAATTGACGCCTTGTAACTCACCATGTAGATCTGCTAACTTACTTAAATTGTTTGAAGCAAGCTTCTTAAACTCCAAAACTTCTTGAAGAATAGTATCGTAATTCCTACGAAGCGCCATCAATCGCTCTATAGATTCTTTATCAGTACCACCTGAAGGACTGCTTGTTCTCACAGCAGGTAGCAACTTTTGTAAATTGACTTGCACTTTTTGGAACAGGAGCTGTGAACTCTCAAGATCTGTTAATAGACTTTGTAAACGCCCTACAAGTCCCTCAAGTTGTTCAGAAAATATTTTACTAGAAGCAACATCGGAAACAATTTCGTCAACATTAGGTTGACTTAATGTCTCATCGACCATAGCTCCAGCTCCTTCAAGAACCGGTATCTGACTAACAATAGGAAGAGCCTGAACACGTGTAAAACCTATCTGACTCACAGGAGGAGTCTTGCGATTTTCCTCTGAAGGTTTTGGAAAAAACGGATCTTCTGGAGGAGGAGTTGAAGAGCCTTGATTTATTGAAGTCATAACATCAAATTTTAATAAAATTAAAACATTAATAAATATGAAATTAATTATATTTTGATTTGATTAAATTTTTTAAATAAAAATAGCAAAGACAATTAAAGTTAATAAACGCTATCTCATCTCTTAAGTTAAGAATCTAATGCAAACGATTGATTGAGAAAAATCCCTGTGTTAAGATAGTCTCACTTAGGCAAACCGAAGCCGCTAATTCAAAAGACGCTCAATACAACATCGCAAAAATGTCCAGCTTACAAAAAGATTCATTGCGACGGATCATTCTGAGAATAAGAGTTTTGCTCCATGAAAACTTCCCAACTTTTTTATAAGACTTCAAAAAACGCTAATAAAAATGCTCCTGTTCTTTCGAATGAACTCCTAGAAAAAGCAGGGTATCTCTTTAAAGTAGGTAAAGGCATTTATACCTATACCCCTCTCCTATGGCGCGTGATTTTAAAGATGATGACTATCATTAGGGAAGAGCTCAATGCTATCGGTGGTCAGGAACTTATACTTCCGCTTCTACAAAGTGCTGAACTTTGGGAACATACAGGAAGATGGCAAGCCTTTACCTCTGAAGGACTTCTTTACACTCTTATAGACCGAGAAGAAAAATCCCATTGTTTGGCTCCTACCCATGAAGAAATGATCTGCTCGTTTGTGACCCAGTGGCTTTCAGCAAAGAAGCAACTACCCCTGCACCTGTACCAAATTGCTACAAAATTCCGTGATGAGATTCGCCCTCGATTTGGTCTCATTCGATCGCGTGAACTCCTCATGGAAGATAGTTACACGTTTTCAGACTCTCCCGAACAGATGAATGAGCAATATGAAAAGCTTCGCCTTGCTTATAGTAAGATCTTCGATCGTTTCGAACTTACTTATGTTATAGTTGAAGCTGATGGAGGGAAAATAGGTAAAGGAAAATCAGAAGAATTTCAAGTTCTCTGCTCTTTAGGGGAAGATACTATCTGCGTAAGCGGTTCCTATGGGGCGAATATCGAGGCCGCTGTTGCAATCCCGCCCCAGCACACATATGATCGTGATTTTCTTCCAATTGAAGAGGTCGCGACTCCTGGCATTTCCACAATAGAGTCTCTAGGAAGTTTTTTTTCCATTCCTTTGTATAAAATTCTAAAAACCCTCGTTGTTAAACTGACTTACTCTGATCAAGAGAAATTTATAGCTATTGGAATAAGAGGGGATCGACAAGTGAACCTAGTTAAAGTCGCTTCTAAACTTAATGCCGATAATGCGATTTTAGCATCAGATGAAGAAATCGAACGTGCCCTACATACAGAAAAGGGATTCATTGGTCCCCTAAACTGTCCTATAGATTTTTTCTCTGATGAAACGACAGTCCCTATGACTAATTTTGTTTGTGCAGGAAATGTTAAGGATAAACACTACGTAAATGTAAACTGGGATCGCGACCTTCCTCGTCCTGAATATGCTGACTTTCTCCTTGTGGAAGCGGGAGACACCTGTCCAGAAAATCCTGCTACTCCTTACCAAATTTATCAGGGAATCGAGGTTGCCCATATTTTTAATTTAGGCACACGTTATACGCAAAGTTTTGACATTACCTTCCAGGATGAAGAAGGAGAAACACAGTTCTGCTGGATGGGAACCTATGGGATCGGGTTAGGAAGAACTCTGGCCGCCTGCGTAGAACAACTCGCCGATGACCGCGGTATCGTATGGCCCAAGGCTTTAGCTCCTTTCTCTATCACCATCGCATTTAATGGAGGGGATGCTGTATCTCAAAAGCTTGGAGAAAAGCTCTATAACGACTTAAAAGCTGAAGGTTATGAGCCTCTCCTTGACGATCGTGATGAAAGACTTGGATTTAAACTTAAAGATAGCGATCTCATCGGCATTCCTTATAAACTGATTTTAGGGAAATCCTATCAATCTTCGGGAATGTTCGAAATCGAATCACGATCTGGAGAAAAATACGTAGTTTCTCCAGAAACCTTCCTTGCTTGGTGCCAAAGTTACCTAGTATAGATGTTAAATGTCCGCTTTTGTAAGGAGTGTTAATTTAGCATTCGCCATAATCGAGTGCTAAATTTTCTTGACCTTGAGTTCCCCTTTTACTATAATGCTCTCAGTTACGAATGTTCTAGTAGGACTCGAAATGGCTAGATCTAAAGTCTCAAAACGCGATTCAAAAGTGCTCGACATTCTTTTTGCGACAACAGAATTGTATCTGAAAACAGGTCAGCCCGTTGGATCTAAAACTTTAAAAGAGAGCTTTTGTTCTGATTTGAGTACAGCAACCATAAGAAATTATTTTGCAGATCTCGAAATTGAAGGATTTCTGAAGAAAAATCATACATCAGGAGGAAGAATTCCTACAGATCTCGCGTTACGTTACTACGTTGATCATCAAGAAGAGTTCCCTGAAACAGAAATACCTTGCCCTGTCCTTGATAAAATTAACCAACTTCCTACTGAAAGTCGGAATATTATCAAAGATCTACAAAAGGTCACAGAACTTCTTGGAGAAACCCTTGACTTACCAACATTTTTTTCTTCTCCACGATTTGAGAATGATGCGGTAACAAATATCCGAGTTACACAAGTTGACGAACAAAGAGCAGTAGTCATCCTTTCTACTGAGTTCGGTCAAATTTTTACAGATATTCTCTGGTTACCTGAAACGTTCGATATTGTTTCTATTAAACGTATAGAAAACTTCCTACAAAGCTATATCCGAAAGATTCCTCCAAGCGAGGAACTTTCACAAAAAGAAGAAAACCTGAGCATGTCGCTCTACAATGAGGTTGTGGTCCGTTATCTGACCCGTTACTGCAATTTTAGTGAAGAAGATCTTTATCAAACAGGGATGTCTAAATTACTCAAATATGAAGCATTCAAAGATCCTGAAGTGCTGGCCTTAGGACTAGCACTCTTTGAAAATCGCAGACAAATGTGCAAACTTCTAAATATAGGTATGCATAAAGGAAGGGCTACAGCATTTATAGGTAACGAACTCTCTGAAATTTTAGGGACTTCCAACCCAGGATGCTCCGTAATCACTATCCCCTATTATATGAATCGCTCTCCCCTAGGCGCTTTAGGCATCTTAGGCCCAATCAATCTTCCCTATAAGGAAGCTCTTCCTATGCTGAAGTTATTCGCGAATAAAATCAATGAAACCTTAACACAAAGTTTTTATAAATTTAAACTATCTTTCAGAAGACCACGTACTTCCAAATTTAAGCTTTCTAATGAACCAACTTTAAGGGCGGAGTACTCTTCTATAAAACTATTACCCTCTAAGGAGACATCATGACAGATACCCCACCCGAGAATGAGGAACAAAATGAAAACAATGTTCAAAGCGAAGTGGAACATTTACAGCAAGAAATTGCCACCCTAAAAACCGAATTAAAAGAGAAAAATGATAAATATCTCCTTGCATTAGCAGAATCGGAAAATTCTAGAAAACGTTTACACAAAGAACGCCAAGAACTTATGCAGTATGCCTTGGAAAATACTTTGCTGGACTTTCTAAATCCTATAGAAAGTATGGAAAAAGCCCTTGGTTTTGCCACACAAATGTCTGACGATGTGAAAAACTGGGCCCTGGGATTCAATATGATTCTCAACCAATTTAAACAAATTTTCGAAGAAAAAGGCATTATTGAATACTCTTCAATAGGTCAAAAGTTTAACCCCTTTCTACACGAAGCAGTCGAAACAGAAGAGACTTCTGAAGTTCCTGAGGGGACCATTTTAGAAGAATTTGCCAAGGGATATAAAATAGGAGAACGTCCAATTCGTGTAGCTAAAGTTAAAGTTGCAAAAACTCCTATGCCCAAAGAAAATAAAGTAGAATAACCCCCAGAAATTAGGTACCAACCATGAGTGAACACAAAAAATCAAGCAAAATTATAGGTATAGACTTAGGGACAACAAACTCCTGCGTATCTGTTATGGAAGGAGGACAAGCTAAAGTAATTACCTCATCCGAAGGGACAAGAACTACTCCATCCATAGTTGCTTTTAAAGGCAATGAGAAGTTAGTGGGAATCCCAGCAAAACGTCAGGCTGTAACAAATCCAGAAAAAACTCTTGCCTCTACAAAACGCTTTATTGGCCGTAAGTATTCTGAGGTCGCTTCTGAAATCCAAACCGTCCCTTATAAAGTTACTTCTGGAAATAAAGGTGATGCTGTTTTTGAAGTTGATGGCAAACAATATACTCCAGAAGAAATCGGCGCACAAATCCTCATGAAAATGAAGGAAACTGCAGAAGCCTACCTCGGTGAAACTGTCACTGAAGCTGTTATTACTGTGCCTGCTTACTTTAATGACTCTCAAAGAGCATCAACAAAAGATGCTGGACGCATTGCAGGTCTAGACGTGAAACGTATCATTCCTGAACCTACAGCAGCTGCTCTTGCCTACGGTATTGACAAAGTTGGTGATAAAAAAATTGCCGTTTTCGATCTTGGAGGAGGAACCTTTGATATTTCTATCTTAGAAATCGGTGACGGAGTCTTTGAAGTTCTATCCACAAACGGGGACACTCATCTCGGTGGAGATGACTTCGATGAAGTCATCATCCAATGGATGATCGAAGAATTCCGAAAGCAAGAAGGCATTGATCTCAGTAAAGATAACATGGCCCTACAAAGACTTAAAGATGCTGCTGAAAAAGCGAAAATAGAACTTTCAGGGGTCACTTCTACAGAAATCAATCAGCCATTCATCACTATGGACGCACAAGGGCCTAAACACCTTGCATTGACACTAACACGTGCCCAATTTGAAAAGCTTGCAGCTTCTCTAATCGAAAGAACAAAATCCCCGTGCATTAAAGCATTAAGCGACGCAAAGCTCTCTGCCAACGAGATCGATGAAGTTCTTTTAGTCGGTGGTATGTCAAGAATGCCTGCCGTTCAAGAAACTGTAAAAGCACTTTTTAATAAAGAGCCTAATAAAGGAGTTAACCCCGATGAAGTTGTAGCTATTGGAGCTGCAATTCAAGGTGGAGTACTTGGAGGAGAGGTTAAAGATGTTCTCCTTTTAGACGTAATTCCTCTCTCTTTGGGTATCGAAACCCTTGGCGGGGTGATGACTACTCTTGTGGAGAGAAATACTACAATTCCAACTCAGAAAAAACAAATCTTCTCTACAGCTGCTGATAATCAGCCTGCTGTTACTATTGTAGTTCTCCAAGGAGAACGTCCAATGGCTAAAGATAATAAAGAAATCGGAAGATTCGATCTTACTGATATCCCTCCTGCTCCAAGAGGCCATCCACAAATCGAAGTTTCTTTTGACATCGATGCAAACGGAATCCTCCACGTTTCTGCTAAAGATGTTGCTAGTGGTAAGGAACAGAAAATTCGTATTGAAGCGAGCTCAGGACTCAAAGAAGATGAAATCCAAAGAATGGTTCGTGATGCTGAAATCCATAAGGAAGAAGATAAGAAACGCCGCGAGATTTCAGATGCTAAAAATGAAGCTGATAGTATGATCTTTAGAGCTGAAAAAGCTGTTAAGGATTATAAGGAACAAATTCCCGAAACTTTAGTTAAAGAAATTGAAGAACGTGTCGAAAACGTACGTACAGCACTCAAAGACGAAGCTCCTATCGAAAAAATTAAAGAGGTTACTGAAGAGCTGAGCAAACACATGCAGAAAATTGGAGAGTCTATGCAATCGCAATCTGCAGCAGCAGCAGCGGCATCAGCAGCCAATCCTCAAGGCGGACCTAACATTAATACAGAAGATTTGAAAAAACATAGTTTTAGTACAAAACCTCCTTCAAATCAGGGTTCTTCTGAAGAACATATCGAAGATGCTGACGTAGAAATTGTTGATAACAATGATAAATAATCACTCTTTTTAATCTAAGTTTCTTAACTCCCGTCCTCTTAAGAGGACGGGATATTTTCTCTTATAAACCAAAAATTCGTTTCACTCTATTCACTCATTGGCTGATCAAGCAGTTGCAATAACAGAGCTTCTTTAGTACAATTGGCTGTGAATTTGAGATGGCCTCTTTCATAAGAACAAAACCCTATTATTAAAGGGAAAATCTTGTTGGGTCGCTCATTTTATGATTGAAGCTGCGGGATTTCCCGTTCAATGTCTTAAAATTATAGGCGGAATCTAGTTGTTAAAAAAATCAAAAAGAAAACCGGTGAGAAAAACTTACAATAGGTCCTTGAAAAATTTTATTCCAGGAACGTTGTTTGTTCATGCTAAAAAAGGTTTCGGCTTTGTTTCTCCTGATAATCCCGAAGAATATCCTTTTGACATCTTTGTTCCAGCTCGAGATCTACGCGGAGCCTTGGACGGTGATCACGTTATTGTTTCCGTCCACCCCTATGCAAGAGATGGACAGAAAATTAAAGGTACCGTCAGCGAAGTGCTCTCGAGAGGAAAATCTACCTTAGTGGGGACGATAACTTCATTAATCACCTCCACGTCAGCACTTGCCTATACTACCATGGCAGGATCTCAATCACTAGTTCCTATCCAACTACTTCCGGAAAGAACATATAAAATTGGTGACCGCATTCTCCTTGGAACTCCCCCTTGGACTGACAAGCCTGACCAAGGCGCTTCTTCTCCACTACAAATGCTTGAGTTTATTGGTCATATCTCTGATGCTAAAACAGATTTTCTAGCAATTCAAGCCGAATATAATCTCCCTGAGGAATTTCCTCCAGAGGTCATCCAAGAAGCAAGCTTTTTCTCTCAGAAACATATTAGCCAGGCTCTACATTCACGAAAGGATCTTCGAGACCTCGTTTGCTTCACTATAGATTCCTCAACAGCTAAAGACTTCGATGATGCAATCTCCCTGACTTATGATCACGATAACAATTATATTCTTGGCGTACATATTGCAGATGTCTCCCACTATGTTATTCCCCATTCTCAACTAGATAAAGAAGCCGCTAAACGGTGTAACTCGACTTATTTCCCTGGCAAAGTCATTCCCATGTTACCCTCAGCACTTTCTGATAATCTCTGCAGTCTTAAACCCAATGTAGACAGACTGGCTGTATCTGTATTTATGACGTTCACAAAATCAGGGCACCTTTCAGACTACCAGATTTTCCGTAGTGTTATCCGAAGTAAATACCGAATGACCTATAATGAGGTTGATGACATCATTGAAAAAAAGCAATCCCATCCCATTTCAAAAATCCTCTATGAGATGGCTGATCTAACCAAAAAGTTCTCTGATATTCGTGAAGAACGAGGCTGTATTCGCTTTGTCCTCCCTTCTTTCACTATGTCTCTAGATAACCTTCAAGAACCCACAGCACTTATAGAAAACCATCAAACCTTCTCCCATAAACTCGTCGAAGAATTCATGCTCAAAGCAAATGAAGTTGTGGCCTACCATATCTCCCATCAAGGCGTCCCTCTTCCCTTTCGTAGCCATGAACCCCCTAATGATGAAAATCTACTTGCCTTCCAAGAACTTGCAAAAAATATGGGCTTTGACATCACCTTTACTCCTACACAAGAACCTGATTATCAATATCTTTTACAGACATCATCTGCAGGTCATCCCCTCGAGCAAGTCCTGCATTCTCAGTTTGTTCGCAGCATGAAAACAGCCTCCTATTCTACAGAAAATAAAGGTCACTATGGACTAAAGCTGGACTACTATACCCACTTTACTAGCCCAATACGTAGATACATCGATCTTATTGTTCATAGACTGCTCTTCAATCCTCTATCTATAGACCAAACTCACCTTGAATTGATTGTAAGAGCATGTTCTACAAAAGAAAGAGTCTCTGCAAAAGCAGAAAATGCCTTTGAAAATCTTAAAAAAACTCGATTCATAAACAAATTTTTAAAAGAACAACCTAAAACCATATATCACGCTTATATCATTACCGCAAATCATGAAGGACTCTTTTTTATAGTGACAGAATTTTGCCATGAAGGATTCATTCCAGCAGCGGAACTTCCTAAAGAATACTCCTTAAAGAAAAATAATCTTCCAGAAACTTTACCAGATAAAATGAAACCCGGAGCCTCCTTACAAGTAACTATCGATTCAGTAAATCTCCTCACACAAAAAATCTCCTGGTCTATAGTTACAATCACAGAAGGCGAATCTAAGAAAATAAAAAAGCCATCTTCTAAGAGAAAAAAAACAAAAAAAAGAGCTTCTTAATGTGTTAAAAGAAAGTTTTTTCTTGTCTGAGGATGTCATTACTCTAGCCCAAGAACTTCTAGGGCACAAACTCATCTCAGAAGATAATGGAAAAGTCACCTCGGGATATATTATAGAAACCGAAGCCTATCGTGGTCCTGACGACAAAGCATGCCATGCCTATAACTATAGAAAAACTCTTAGAAACGCAGCAATGTACCAAAAAGGTGGTTGCGCCTATATCTACCGGTGCTATGGTATGCACCACTTATTCAATGTAGTTACTGGACCTGAGGGGACTCCCCATGCTATCCTCATCCGTGCTATACTGCCCGACCAGGGCGTAGAATTGATAATCAAGCGCCGCCGATGGGAAAATAAACCCCGATATCTTCTCACTAACGGACCTGGAAAAGTATGCCAAGCTCTGGGCATCTCTTTAGCAAACAATATGCAACCCCTTACCACTCCTAATCTTTATATCAGCAAAGAAAAAATCTCTGGAACCCTAGTAACAACTCCTAGAATTGGGATCGATTATGCCGAAGAGTATCGTCAGGTTCTATGGCGATTTCTTCTATCCCCACAATAGTAGCCAAGAAAAGTCTTATCTTAAATAATCCTAACCTCTGTATAGTGAAGAAATCAGCTCTCATTTCCTCATATTCTGTAGGATAATCATGAAAAAACATTTTATCACAGGACTCGTTATTCTGCTCCCTCTAGCAATTACCATTGCTGTCGTTACTATGATCATGAATTTCCTCACCCAACCTTTTGTTGGCCTAGTCTCAGAATTCTTTGAGAAATTTAGCTTCTATGCTAAACACAGAGCTCTTTTAAAATTTGGATTGCAAATCATCCTACTCTTTGGTCTCTTTTTCGCTACAGTCCTCTTAGGATTTCTCACAAGAATTATGATTTTCAAGTCAGTACTTTCTATCTATGATAAAATCTTACACCGCATTCCGATTATCAAGACTGTGTATAAGGCCGCACAACAAGTCATGACGACTATATTCGGATCCAAGTCAGGATCCTTCAAACAAGTAGTTATGGTCCCTTTCCCAAATACAAATATTCATTGCATCGGTCTTGTTGCTGGAGATGCACCAACAGTATGTTGTACAGGACAAAGTGAAGATGATCCTCTTGTTACCGTTTTTATCCCCACAACCCCAAATCCAACTTCAGGATTTCTTACCCTATTCAAAAAATCTGATATCGTATTTCTAGATATGAAAATTGAGGATGCTTTCAAATACATCATCTCCTGTGGAGTCCTCTCAACGCCCATGGCATGTCCTTCTTCACCGATCTCCAATAACCTATATAAGGATGAGGGTGCTTAAAAGAAGCCATCTTCTTGAAAAAAAACTCTTCTTTTACTATCCTCTTTCTTATAAAGTACTCCGTATCCTCCATTTCTATTGTCTGGAGAAATTAAAAAATTCAATATCGAGTTATTTATGACACGAATGAGTAAGCAAGCTCGGCGCAGGGCAAAAAGTCCTAAGAAACGCAAACCCAAGTATGCCATTGTGCATCCAGCGCCAGCTCCAAGAATTGCGTATAAGGTGCATCTTAGTGCATTGAGTAGTGATAGTGTTTTTATCCCAAAAATAGGTTAATTGCTAGAGTAAAGTTATGTCTCGACATCGTAGTTATGGTAAATCTGTGAAAGGGGTTACCAAAAGAAATGTTCTTAAGCGTTTTGAGCGAGTAGAAGTCTTACGTAAGCTAGGCCGTTGGAGCGACACAGCGAAGAAAGTCACAGGCTTGCCTAAGACTCCTATTTTAAAATAAATTTGTTCTTTTCCTCTGTAGAAATTTGATTCATCTAATGCAGGACCAAATCAAAGTACATGTCATTAATGACCAAACATGTATGTCTATCGATTTGGTATCTGCAGAAAATTTGGTTCTTACACTTTTAGCTTTTTTACAAGTGACAACAAATGAAGTATTCGTCTACTTTCTAGAAGATCAAGCACTTGCAAAGCTGCACAATGAAATATTCGGGGATCCTTCTCTTACCGACACGATTACTTTACCTATTGATGCTCCAGGATGTCCAACCTATCCTCATGTTTTAGGGGAAGCCTTCATTAGTCCACAGGCAGCTCTTAGATTTTTAGAGAAAAAGTCTTCAATAAGTGAAGATATTTATGAGGAAGTTTCTCGATATCTCGTCCACTCTATTCTTCATATGCTTGGATACAGCGACACTTCATCGGAGGAGAAAAGAAAAATGAGAGTTAAAGAAAATCAACTCCTATGTATGTTAAGAAAAAAAAATGCCTTGCTAACAGCTTAACATGCTCTACGTTTTTTTAGCCATACTCTGTATACTCTTGTTCTTTGCTTTCGGGCTTACTGAACAATCGTGCCATGGATCCTCAAAATTTCTAAAAAACCTACAGCAACGCTTCTTCAAAGATAAAGGTAGAGAGTACCCATTATTCCCCAGTGCACCTACAATTCTTGTCTTTTTCCTATCTATTTTCTATGGAGTCCTTGGCACTAAAATTTACACTACCCTCTCACCAAAAATCCCCTACAAAGATATGCTATTCTGGACGTTATATCCCGTAAGTGCTCTTATAGCATATGGATTCCTACCTACATGGCTATCTATAAAATTACCTAAAAAAACCACAACCCATTTACGCTTTATAGCTTCAGTATTACAGCTTTGTCTCTTTCCTCTACAACTTGTATTTTGTAGACGTGATCCCAAACAACACGCACGATCTTCAACATCGTTTCAAAGCCAACTCTCAGAAGCCCTTTCTGCTTTTGATAATCTTATCGTTCGTGAGGTAATGATCCCTAAGGTAGATATCTTTGCCCTGCCTGAAGAAACTACATTAAAAGAAGCCTTACTACTCGTGAGTGAAGAGGGCTATAGTCGTGTTCCTGTCTATAAAAAAAATTTAGACAACATAACAGGTGTCCTTCTTGTTAAAGATCTATTCCTACTCTATACAAGCAGTCATGATCTCAGCCAACCTATAGCCTCGGTAGCAAAGCCTCCATTTTATGCGCCAGAAATTAAAAAAGCATCCTCTCTGCTCCAGGAATTTAGGCAAAAGCACCGCCATCTCGCCATCATAGTTAATGAATACGGTTTCACAGAAGGCATCGCTACGATGGAAGATATCATCGAAGAAATTATCGGAGAGATTGCAGACGAACATGATGTCCAAGAAGATACCCCCTATAAGAAAATTGGTAACTCTTGGATTGTAGATGGAAGAATGAACATTTCTGATGCTGAAGAATACTTCAACTTAAAAATAGATCATGAAAATAGTTATGATACTTTAGGAGGACATGTCTTTCATAAAGTCGGCGCTGTTCCACAGAAAGGAATGCGCATCCATCATGAAAATTTTGATATAGAAATTATTACCTGTACAGAACGGAATGTTGGGAAACTAAAAATCACACCAAGAAAACGTAAATTCAATATCTCCTAATAAATTCAATATCCTAAAGATTATTCTCTACTATTTTTATTCTCTCATCATCATTTATTATCCATCAACATCAAGATGCTAAATCAAAGCCAATAAAAATCTCTTGGCAAAAAAGTTGAAAATTTATCAGAGTGACAACTTAAGCCCCCTACAGTTAGAGGAACTATCTAGATGAGTGACATCCAAAAAGAAGAACGCGGTTCGACAACAATCTTTCATCTCCACGGAAAACTCGATGGAATTTCCTCTCCAGAAGTGCAAGAAAATATCTCTCAATCTCTAGCAGCAGGATCGAAAAACATTATTTTAAATTGCGCTCATCTAGACTATATGTCTAGTGCAGGGATTCGAGTATTGTTGCAAAGTTACCACCAAGTAGGACAACATTCTGGAAAAATTGTCTTAACTACAGTTCCAAAAACTATAGAACAAACCCTCTATGTCACAGGATTTCTTTCCTACTTTCAAATATTCAATAGCGTAGACGAAGCTATACAAGCACTAAACAAAGACGGGGATTGAGAAAAACCTCACTATTAGTATATGATGGGGCTTTTAAGTCATATAAAATCTCCCTCTTACTATGCGACGATCTGTTTGTTACGTTAATCCTTCCATAGCTCGAGCAGGGCAAATTTCCACTTGGAAATTTCTTTATTCTCTGGCTACACCACTCCCCGCGGGCACCAAATGTAAATTTGATTTAGGAGGAAGCGGGAAACCAACAGATTGGGAAGCTCCATCAACAGATCTTTCTCAAACTAAAAATGTAATTTATGCTGAAATGCCTGAAGGTGAAATCCTCGAAGCCACTGCCATCCCTGTAAGACATAATCCTATCCCACAATTCGAGTTCACTCTACCCTATGAACTCCAAGTAGGAGAAAATCTTACTATTGTTCTTGGAGCCCCTCCCAATGATTCTCAAGTCGATCATATTGGGAATGGAGCTCAGCTTTTTGCACAGCGTCGCAAGCCTTTTTACCTTTATGTTGATCCTACGGGCCAAGGAAACTATGATGAACCAGATGTTTTTTCGATGGATATCCGGGGAAATGTCTTAAAAAAAATAGAAATCTTTACCCCATCCTATGTTGTTAAAAATAAACGATTCGATATTACAGTAAGATTCGAAGATGAATTCGGCAACCTAACTAATTTTTCTCCTGAAGATACCCGTATCGAGCTTTCCTATGAACACCTGAGAGAAAATTTAAACTGGCAACTCTTTATTCCAGAAACAGGATTTGTTATTCTTCCTAATCTGTACTTCAATGAACCAGGAATTTATCGCATCCAATTAAAAAATCTCTCTACCCAAGAAATCTTTATTTCGGCTCCTATCAAATGTTTCCCTGACTCCGCTCCTAATCTTATGTGGGGACTTCTTCACGGAGAATCTGAACGCGTAGACTCAGAAGAAAATATTGAAACATGTATGCGTTACTTCCGTGACGATCGCGCTCTAAATTTTTACGCTTCCTCATCATTCGAGAACCAAGAAAATCTAACTCCAGATGTTTGGAAACTTATTAACCAAACAGTCTCTGACTTTAATGAAGAAGATCGCTTCATTACACTATCTGGATTCCAATATAGCGGAGAACCCCACCTCGAAGGCATCCGCCATATCCTCCATACTAAGGAAAACAAGTCCCTATCGAAACATAAAGATTATAAACATGTTCCTTTAGCTAAACTCTATAAAAGCACCGTTAATCACGACATAATTTCCATTCCTACATTCACAGCTTCTAAAGAACACGGCTTTGACTTTGAAAATTTTTATCCAGAATTCGAACGAGTTGTAGAGATCTACAATGCCTGGGGATCTTCAGAAACCACAGCAAATCTAAATAATCCATTCCCAATTCAAGGTAGAGACTCCGAAGATCCTCGGGGGACAATCATTGAAGGACTGAAGAAAAATTTACGCTTTGGCTTTGTTGCAGGAGGCCTTGACGATCGAGGAATCTATAAACATTTCTTTGATTCGCCCCAAGTCCAATACCCACCTGGTTTGACCGCAATCGTTTGCAATAAATACAATCGTGAGTCACTTGTGGAGGCTTTATTCGCCCGTCATTGTTATGCTACAACGGGACCTAGGATTGTACTTAGCTTTAACATCACCTCAGCGCCTATGGGTTCTGAACTCTCTGCAGGCTCTAAACCTGGGCTCCATGTCAACCGTCATATCTCTGGACATGTAGCAGGCACGGCGCTACTAAAAACTGTGGAAATCATTCGTAATGGCGAGGCCCTTCATACCTTCTTTCCTGAAAGTAACAACTTTGATTACGAATATGATGATATGGTGCCCCTAAATTCAGTCACCCTCAAAGATCCTAACGGCAAAACACCTTTTGTATTTTATTATCTTAGAGTGACTCAAGTAGATAACGCAATGGCTTGGAGTTCCCCAATCTGGGTGGATTTAAACTAATAAAGTATCCTACCAAAGGTCTCTTATGATGACGCTTTTTCTTATTGTTTGCTGTGCAACAGTATTGTTAGGATTAGGTATTGGTATTCTGTGTTTAGGCTCCCATTTACTTGGTAGACCCCTTTCTAAGGGATGTCAAAAACCAGATTGCTGCCAAAAAAAACCATGCGACAAAACAGAAGGCTGTGATAAAAAGTCCCTAGAGAATAGTACACCTAGATATTCATCGCATGACGACGTACCTCCCACAGCCTCCTAAGGTTTCCCCTCTATACCCTATATTTGAAAAGCTTACTTCTCAAGAACGCCTAAATGGAGAAGACGCTCTACAACTTCTTCTTCTGAACAATAAAAAAGATCAGCATACCCTTTGGAATTTTGCGGATAAAATTCGCAAACAACGAGTTGGTGATACTGTATACTATTCTTCAACCCTATATCTCTATCCTACCAATTTTTGCGATTTCAACTGTAAATTTTGCGCTTTCTATGCAAAACCCGGCGATGCTAAAGGATGGCTGCATTCTCCAGATGATCTTCTACAGCAGATCCGCAATGTAAAAACCCCTATCACCGAAGTGCATATTGTAGGAGGGTGTTATCCTGCTTGTGATCTTCAATACTATATTGACCTATTCGGTAAGATCAAACACCATGCCCCTCAGATCCATATTAAAGCCCTTACTGCTATTGAATATGCTTATCTTTCTGATCTTCATAAAATTCCTATTAAAGATGTTCTTTCCACATTAAAGAATGCTGGTCTTGATTCTATGCCTGGAGGAGGAGCTGAAATCCTTGTCGATAAAATACGCCATGTTTTAGCACCGAAACGGCTATCTTCCTCAGACTTTCTGGAGATCCATAGAACTGCTCATAAACAGGGAATTTATAGTAATATCACTATGCTTTGCTATCATACAGAATCCGCCGAAGACTTAATTACTCACATGATAAAAACTCGTGACTTACAAGATGAAACCCAAGGATTTAAAAACTTCATAATCCTAAAATTTGCACAAGAAAACAATGTCCTAGGCCAAAGATTACGAAAACTCAGACCTGTTCATACAATTCCTTTAGAATCTTTAATGGCAACGGCTCGGTTATTCCTAGATAACTTTGATAATATGAAGGCCTTATGGAATTACTTAGGCATAGATACCGCTCTATACTTACTTTCGTGTGGTGCCAATGACCTTTCTTCAACACATATGGGAGAAAAAGTCTTTCAGATGGCATCATCTCAAAAACCTATAAAAATGGATATTGAGGGCATGGCAGCTCTCATAAAAAAACAAGGGAAAATACCGTGTCTGACCAATTCGAAAGACGTATAAACTTCGGCTGCGTAAATTATATTAATTCATTTCCTTTTTCTCTTGAACTTGTAAAAAGAGAAGATCTTCGGTGTGTTCTCGCGCCTCCTGCACAACTCCTTGCCTTGCTAATCGATGATAAACTTGATGTTGCGCTCACTTCTTCACTAGGAACCATCTCTAACAATTTAGGTTACATCCCAGGATTTGGAATAGCAGCGCACCAACAGATTCTGAGTGTAAATCTCTATGCAGCACCTACATTCTTTACTGCATCTCAGCCTCGTATTGCTGCAACTTTGGAAAGTCGTTCTTCTATAGGACTATTTAAAGTTCTCTCTAAATATCTCTGGTGCGTCCCAACTCCCCATATTTTAAGGTTTCCAACCACAAAAGTGGTCAGACAAACTCCTGAAGATTATGACGGCCTGCTTCTGATTGGAGATGCTGCTTTAAGCTATCCCGAAATCCCGGGATTTATAACACTTGATCTTGCTTCAGGATGGTACGAGCTCACCAAACTTCCATTTGTATTTGCTGTTCTCCTTCACAACACTTCTTGGAAAGAGAACCCTCTTCCGAACTTAGCTCTAGAAGAAGCACTAAAACGCTTCGAGTCCTCACCTGAAGAGGTTGTGCGGAAAGCCCATGAACACACAGGGCTAAATCCATCCCTTCTTAAAAAATACTATACCCTTTGCCATTACCGACTCGGAGAAGAACACTACGCAAGCTTAAAAAAATTCAGGGAATATTATGGAATCCTTTACCAACAAGCTTGATTGTAAAACAATGTTTGATGCCATAGCCACTAAATATGATCGCATCAATGCAATACTCTCTTTAGGAATGCACCATTTATGGAACCGCTCTTTGATCCGCATGCTAGGGGCTGAACGATCGCTTTTAGATCTCTGTACAGGAACAGGAAAAGTCGCCAAACAGTATAAGATAACCTACCCTAAATCGCTGATAACACTCGTTGATTCCTCCTCAGAAATGCTCAATATTGCGAAGCAACATCTTCGGGAAGATTCTTATTTCTTTATTCTGGGAGATGTTGCTCAACTTCCGATAGAAAATAACTCCTATCCCTTAGCTGCTATGGCCTATGGTCTAAGAAATCTCCCTGACCCCTATAAAGCCTTACAGGAAGTTGCCCGAGTCCTTACACCCTCAGGAAGACTAGGAATTTTAGAACTTACCCTTCCAGTAAAAAGAAGCCCAATCTATCTCGCCCATAAACTCTATTTACATACCGTTGTCCCCTGGATTGGAAAACTTTTCTCGAAAGATCCCTACGCTTATAAATATCTCAGTACGAGCATACAACAACTTCCGCAAGATCACAATCTTGAAGATCTATTTCTAAAATCAGGATTTTATCTAAAGAAAAAGAAAAAGCTATTTTTAGGAGTAGCTACTATCTGGTTATTACAAAAAAAATAAATAATACTTGTCATTAGAAGCTTTTATTGGAGAATTAAGGATAGCAGGAAGTTGTAATTATACTTGAAGGTTAAACTAAAATAATAAACCGACCTCTAGTAGAACTTTCATCCGCAAAACTGCCTATTAGTTTCTTCTTAACACAGCTCTGGAGCCGGCGCTTCAGCTGATAAGTCTTTTGAGCATCACTATGGATAACGAAACTGCCCTCTTCATCTGGAGACTCAAAGAAGTTAAAAATCTCACCCGCGCTCACTAAATTCTCTAAAAGCTCGAGGACCTCTCTACGTCCTTCACTCACATCTCTAAGAACATATCTCACACAGGGCTGATCCTCACGGTATCCTGAAATCCGCCCTTCTCGAGTCAACCCCTCAAGTAAAGACCGAATCTCTGCCGCTTGATCAGGATGATTATACCAATCTTCTATTCCAGGTTCGATCACCCGTATTCCCTTGTAAAGGAGCTCACTATCTGATTTCAATTGGAATTGGGTCAATACATTATTTCTAGACGTTTCGTCTTCTTCTGAATCACCGCTCAACTTTAATCGAGAGAACTTTTCTCGATCAGTCCTGAATAGATCAAAACCATCTACAACCCATTCTACTAAAGATGTCAAAACTGAAGAGCGTCCCCTCTTATTAGTTGCAACAAACCCATAAGACAAAATGGAATTCCTGAGCTGTCTAGTTTTTAGAACTTCTTCCAACCTTTCCTTTTGATCTTTTAAGATTATTTTACGCAACCGATTTGGTCCGTAGGTTGGATGTTCTCTTTCCAAGCTTTTTATGCGTAAGCCGTAAGCCATTAAATAATCGTTATAAAATTTCAACTCATTGGCCCTGGCATCGATTGCCTCGAGAAGCAACTGTTTTTCCTTGTCTGTAAATGCTACTAGGGGTTCTGGTGGAGGCTCATAATTTAGAAATTCTCTCTGTACAAGAGCATATCCCAAATGAAAGTTGTCAGACTGCGTAGATGTTCCTTCAGACGTAGGGATATATGTTGTACTGGTCTCTCCTGTAGAGGAAGACAATTCTTCAGCCGCAGATGTACTTTGAGATGACCTGCCCGCACCAAAGGTTTCACCCTCTATATTTCTAATAATTAGAGAATTATGTTCTGACTGAGAATCAATAGAATTTTCCTCAGAGATAGTTTCATCTATAACAACAGCATCTTTACTACCTAAACTTTTCGGAAATGTTAAACCTTTAATCTTCGCTTCTAACCAATTCAATTGCTCATTAGAACCTAGAACAGAAGCCCATTGTACTAGGGAACTACATAGTGGACCATATTCTGGAGAAATCTGAGAAACCCTGGGTTGGAAAGAACGAATTTTGATCATAGGACCTTGAGAAGTATTAGTACGCCTTAGAGAGATATTATCCCATTGCAAGGCGAAAAGATTCCTTTGAAAAATACATAATTCTAGCAGCTCATCTAAACCTGAAACTATATCATGATTCCTCGTTATACGCTCAGCGAACCCCCTCTCCCCACCAAGCCCTTTATAGGGATGTCTAGGTATGAATAGAGGACCCATAGGCAAGCGCTCATTAGGAACCAGAATAGGAAAATCCTTAATCCCCTCACCACCATAGACACGTGACAGTCCATCTCGATAGCCTTCGCCAGCACGACCAGGATAATCGCACATGATCATCACACTTGGAAGAATATCTACATTCTTAAAATGCTTTTTTTCTACAATCAACTTAGAATGGATCAAATGATAACAATCTATCATAGCCAGGTGGGCATCATCATCGGAGCGAAATGCCTCACAAACAATGCTCTTCTTTCCTCTAGCAGCGGACGTTTTTTCTTCTTCTATAATAAAGAATAAGGACCTGACGTATGGTCTAAAATCTCGTACGACGCGGGCCCAATCAATCGATAATTCTTGAGGTGGTTCAGAGACAAAGTTCTCCATAAATAGCGCCATCTTAATAGCCAAGGAATTACTGACATCATATTTTTGAAACGGAGAAAATAGGGCTCTCGATATACGAACATGACTAGAATCTACAGCTCCTCTTCCTAGATCCCAAGGACGTAACCCCTGGTAATAAATATCTCGAGCAATATTGTTAGTCTGGAAAGCTTTCTTATTCTTTTTATAAGTACGAATAAGGCTAAAAAGAAGACAGCCTAAAGGGATAATATTAGTAATAAGTAACCCTAAAAAGCTACCCAACAGTGCCCCTGTAAAAGCAGTTACCAAAACAATTCCGTATGGAATAAAATTCACGAGCAGTAGAGTTAAGAGGGCAATAAACAATAGGCAAGAAAAAATGAAGCTCGTACGAATTAGACGGGTTGTTAACTGGTTATTGTTTGTCTGGTGAAGATATGTCTTTAAACTACAAGTGACTCTGTCTGTGTGAATTTTTCCAGAATCTAATAAAGGCATAAGAAACTATTAACTATAATAAAATGAAATATAACTAAACATTAAATTATAACAATGTTTTCGTTAAAAAAAGAGTTTTTTATTATAAAAAATCATTAATATCTTAATATAAAAATTATAATAAGATTATGTAAAGAAACTCAAAGAGTATCTTTCTAGAATAGAAATGTTTTAATCTAGGTCAGAGACTTTATAAAGATTTTTTGCGACCACGCTTACTTCCCTTTGTCTTAGCGACAGGTTCCTCGACCTCTTCTTCATCAAAGAAGTCCCCAGTAGATAGGGAGTCATAACCTAGTTTTGCGGATAGTTCTTTAAGAGAAGCAAATCTTTCGGAAAGATTCGTTAGGTTCAGTTGGTCTTCCACACGTGTTGATCCCCGCAAATTCGCAAGGAATTCTTCTTCAGAATCAAACTTTTCTGAGAAGGTAATTGAAGACGGTGAGGTAATTTCAGGTAAAAAAAGGAAACGACGAGCCACCTGAGGAACTTTTGTATAAATATCACTAGAAATTGTAGTTTCTGTTTCTACTTTGGCTGATTGTTTTGGAGGACGCCCACGCTTTGGACGAGGATTTAACGCCTCATTAGAATAGTAAATCTTAGCCTTGTTAGATAACAACTGACGTGCTTGAGCAATTTCCTTGCCTACCTTTGCATCAAACAAGTGTATTTTTAGTTGTTCTAAAACATTTTTTGTGAAATCTAAATCTTCTTCAAAAACAAACTGAAACTTATTATTGCGAAGCCATTCTATAATTCGAATTCGAGAACGTTCTACATAAAATTGTTGCCACTTCTCTAATTCTGCCTCGTGATCATAAATAAATTCTAAAAACTGCTCCCGAGCATTTTTAGATTGCAAAATTTCAAGAAACTTTTCTTTTGTATCTATATCATAAATCTTTTCATTGATAAACGTTTCCATAATTTTTTTAACTTCATAGAACGTTAACTTTGGAATTAGACAATACCGCTCGGCATTTTCTTCTAACTCTTGATAAATCTTATCTAGGTCCTCCTGGTCTTTATCCAAATCTATATAGAGAATAAAGCCCTCAATACGATCTAAATAAAAATCCCTCTCATCGTCAGACTTAGAAAATGCATCCATAAGACGAAGGATTCTTAGCAGAAGAGGGTTTTGTGGTATGGGATACGCTATCATAAATTGCGATTATAGGAAAATCATAGTTAGAGAGCAAGATCTATCCCTGAACAACATTTTAAAAGTTCTTAATGATAAAAAATCTAAACCACTTGCAAGTTTCTACGTACAGGGCCTTCGAGATAAACACGATCCTTAGATTTACTGACAGTCATAGAGGCCTCTCCCCAAGTCCGAATATATACAGAGCTGTTCCATCCATAACACTTCGAAGCAACAAGCGCAGAAGCTAAGACTCCTGTTCCACAGGCTGCAGTTTCCCTTTCTACCCCACGCTCATAAGTACGCACACGTAACTCACAATGTCCTATTACCTGAACAAAGTTTACATTGACTCCTTGAGGAGAAAATATCTGGTGGTTCCTTAGGAAAGGGCCTAACCTAGCAAGGTCTAAATTACCAAGTTCAGGAACAAATGCAACGACATGAGGGACTCCGGTATTGATGAAAAATACTTCCTCAGGAAGAGGATCAGGACTCCATTCTAGTTCATGAATAGAGAACTGCCAATCTGACAAAGTCATATCTACAAGCACACGATTCCAGGAATAAAAATACCCTGAGTAGATACCATTATCCGTTTCTATAGATATTTCTGACTTACCGATATCAACAGCTAGATGAGCAATAACACACCGTAAGCCATTTCCACACATTGTAGGACGTGATCCATCAGAATTAAAAATAATGAGTCGGGCATCAGCACAAGAAGAGGGTTTTAAAAACAAAAAACCATCTACCTGTGTCTCTTCACAAAGTAACTTTAATTCTTTAGTTGCGGGAACTTTCTCACTAAGAAGAAAGCGATTTCCTGCTCCAGAATATAAAAAATAGTTAGAGATCGTTGAAGGAGAATAAAATCCCATCCAACAAACCAAAATCTTTAGCTTCGTTAGCTGTCATCCACATATCTCTATCGATAGCCTTTTCTATTAGGTCTCGAGGTTGATTTGTGGCCTCTACATAGACATCTATAATGCGAGCTTTTGTTTTTAAAATCTCTCTAGCATGAATGTCTAGATCTGTTGCTTGTCCGGTGATTGGTCCGCCTATTGAAGGCTGATGAATCATAATCCTAGAGTGAGGGGTTGCAAACCTGCGTCCAGGAGCTGCACATAAACTCAATACCGAACCCATGGAAGCTGCTAAACCTGTAACTACCGTAGTCACTGGTGATGTCAACATTTTAATTTGATCCCAGACAGCAAAACCTGCGTCTACAGAGCCTCCTGGGCTATTGATCACAAAAACTATCGGCTTTCCAGGATCCTTTAATTCTAAATACCACAGTTTTTTAATTGCATCTGAAGCACTTTTTTCTGTTACAGGTTCTGAAAAAAAAACCCTTCGCGCCTCTAGAAGTTTTTTCTCTATAATGTCACGTAATTTATGAACTTCCCCATCTGTCATAAAATAATCTATCTCCTAACTAAACCAAAGCTTCCAAATCAATTTCAGGGTAGAGCGGAAAACGCAATAATAAATTACGAACTCGGTCTCTAGCTTCCTGAGCTATAGCTTCAGGAAGCTCCCCTTTATTTTTATTAGCATTCCCTTCAACATGATGACTTAAATGAATATTTCGCAATACTTTCACAACAATATCTGCAACTTCTTGCATTTCGTCGATACCCATACCTAAAGTTGTTAATGCAGGGGTTCCTAAACGTATGCCTGAAGTATCCCATTTACCGATAGTATCAGAAGGTAGTGAATTCCGATTCACAGCAATCCCTACAGAACTTAGTATATCTTCAGCTACCTTTCCAGAAATTCCTAAAGCACTTAAGTCTATCACCATCATATGATTATCTGTTCCATCTGTCAAAAGACGAAGTCCATGACTTAAAAACCGTTCTGCTAATTGACGAGCATTACTTACTACTTGATGAGCATATTTCTTGAAATCTACAGAGAGAGCTTCCTTTAAAGCTATAGTCTTAGCAGCAATGACGTGAGGCAAAGGGCCTCCCATCATCAAAGGACACGCCTTATTAAGCGTACCCTCATACTCTTGAGTTGCTAAAACCAATCCTCCTCGAGGCCCTCTCAATGTTTTGTGTGTTGTTGTTGTTACTATATCTGCATAGGGAATCGGATTTTCCTGATCAACAAAAACTCCTCCAGCAACTAGCCCTGCAAAATGTGCCATGTCTACCCAAAGTATAGCTCCACAATCCTCAGCAATTTGTTTTAAAGTTGCAAAATTTAATCTTCGGGAATACGAAGAGTAGCCCGCAATTAGGACCGTAGGCTTATATTGGTTTGCTAAACGAGAGATTGTAGTGTAATCAAAACGCTCGCTATTTGGATCAACATCATAAGGAAGGCAACGCATTAGCTTAGACATCACGTTCAAACGTACATTCCCATGGGTCAGATGGCCACCAGAATTTAATGAAGGTCCCAAACAAATGCAAGAGGACATTTCAGCTTTAAGTCGGGTGTATTCTTCTTCTGTTAAATCATTGATAGTTTTATAACCCAATTTCTTTACAGCTGGGCTTTGAACTTTATGAGTTAAGATAGCCATAATAGCTAATAAATTAGCATCGGCTCCAGAATGGGGCTGAACAAAAGCACAGCCTGAGGCAAAAAGTTCCTTGGCTGTCTCTACACACTCCCACTCAATAGCATCTACATTTTCACAACAGGAGTAGAAACGCTTAAAAGGACTTCCCTCACAATATTTATCCGTAAGCAAATTCCCCATAGCCAACTGCACAGAGAGCGAAGAATAATTTTCAGAGGCAATCATTTTTAAATGAGAACGCTGACTCTTAAGCTCATCGATGATTCTTTCCCCTATGGAAGGGAAGGCGTTTAAAAGATGATCGAGCGCTGCCAAATATGCTGTTGACGCTAAACTCTGTCCTTTTTTCCCCGAAGCATTTTCTAAAAACTTATGCAACAATGAAACCACGGGTAACCACCTTGATAAATATTTGTACTATTGCGAACTTTCTATATTTCTCAAAAACTTTGTAGCAAGAACTTCTATAGATTAAACCTTGATAGAGAGAACCCCTAAGTTCAGAAAAAACCAGCCTATATTTCAAAATGAAAAATGTCAATCGGCTCATTAACCGAAAAACTAAAAGTTGTTTTCAATATATTGTTTTCAAAGTACAAAAATTTAAGAGTCTTTCTTTTTAAGCTAAAATACCCATGACCCTCTATTTAGGATTCAATCAAAAAACGGCTCGCTCATACCGAGCTCACCATCTTCCTATTTTAACTCTTTGCCCTTATGCAAAAAGCGTTCCACAAAATAAACGAGCTCTTCATTTCCTTCCACAAGCAACACATATAATTCTCACTAGCCCCTCATCAGCCCAACTCTTCCTTTCTAGAATGACTCAACTTGCTCATAAAGATACACTTATTAAAACAAAAGAGTATCTTTGCTTAGGAGTAGCTACTAAGGAAAGACTCCTCTCCCTGCTGCCAAAAGCCTCATATAACGTAGCAACTCAGGAAATTGCTGAGGGTTTCTTACCTCTGCTAGAGGTTCTTCCCCCTACATCGCGGATTCTCTATCCACATTCGGCACTTGCGAGGCCTGTTATCAAAAATTTTCTTTATAAAAAATTTACTTTCTTTTCTTATTCTCACTACACAGTAAGGCCTAGAAAATTTAAAAAAACTTTTTTTTCTTCATATAAAAAAATTATCTTTACAAGTCCTTCGACTGTAAGAGCCTTTGCTAAAATCTTCCCAGAATTTCCTGAAAAAATCTATTGGTGCCAGGGACCTATTACTTTCCAAGAATTTCAAAAATTTTCCCACCTTCCCGCAACTCTTTTAGTGAAAGCATCTTCGTGACAGAAAACTTTATTACACTTAGAATGGTTTTTCGCACAAAAACTTTAACTCCTATAGTTTATGGCTACTCCAGTTACTCGTAATCATACTTCAGCAACACCTTCTTTATTTGCACCAGCAACACCGGCTCGCTATAATCTAAAACTTGCTTTTCTATCGATGCTAGGAATTATCTTGAGTTGGCTTGCTGTAGTCACGACTGCCTTAGCCATGGGGTTGTGTGTCCATCCTTTATATTTTCTTATTTTTCTAGCTTTAGTTCCCCTTTGCATCATCTCCCGCTATATCTCTTCTCATTATTTACGCAATGTCTTTATAGCTATAGCGGTTGTTCCAAGCCAATCTGTATTAAAAAAGGTTGGTTCCACTATTCCAGATTTTCCACACGACTAAATAAAAAACTGTTAAAATTACAGAAAACGTTTAAAAAAATAAAATATTTTTATGTCAGGCCCCTCACCTGTAGAGAAGCCACTAGCTTCTGTAACCTCTTATCTTCCTAAAGATGAAGAGATAGCTCCTAAAAAGCGTTTTACTGCTTTAAAAATTTCTACTCTTGTCATCCTTACCTCTTTAGTTTTAGGAACCTTAGCATCTGGAATTGCTCTAACTGTAGTCTTAGCAAATCCTATATTTTTAGCTCTCTTAATTGCAACAGTACTCTTTTCTGTCGTTACCTTTCTAGTCTATCACCAAATGACATCAAAGGTCTCCCCAGACTGGCGTCAACCTCTAAAACAAAATTTCGAGCCCCTATCGGAGGGATGGCAAGAAAATAATGTAAACTGTTACTCAAAACATATGTTTTTCTATTACAATCGTTTGAACCCTAAATTCAAACTAGCAATACAAAGGGATGTATCTCAGGCTTTTCAACCAGTCTTCTTAACTGGTCTTAAAGTCATTCCAAAAGGCCAATCTACAGGAATTATCTTTAATCCAGTAGCCTCAACTTCAGGCTCGCAAGTGAGTAACAATGCAACGAATCTTTCTACTGTATTGTATTCTAATTTAAACAATAAAACTCCCTGGGAAGCTGGCAAGCATAGAGAAGGGGACTCCTCGCAGGAAGAGGTCCCCTTTCTTCTTACTGAGACCCGAATTACACAACTTCCAAAAAATTCCCTGAATCAAACTATCGATCGTAATTTAACTGGAAAAGAAAAAGAGAGCATTCTTCCTACTTTCTTAGGGCATGTACGCGGTCCTACATGTGATGAATTCCCTGAAGAAAAAGACGTGCAAGAATATTATAACCGTGCTTTACTTACTTATGAACACTGTCTTACAGCAGCCATAGAAAATCATGCAGCCATTGCTGCTCTCCCTCTCTTTACTTCCGTCTATGAGGTCCCTTCAGAAGAAACTCTTCCCCGAAAAGGATTTGTTTATAACCCAAGAAAACAAATGCCTGCTCTTTGTAAACGTGCCCTACTGGATGCAATTCAAAATATGGCTCTACGTTATCCTCAAAAATCTTTATTAGTTGTACTTCAGGATCCCTTTAACAATATAGAATGACAATGAAGCTCTGTAGAACAATTCAACATTCTCTTCGCAATAATTCAAAAATTACAGTCCAACCTTTGCTAGGATCCAAGAAAGTATATTTTTCAAAAAAATCTTAAAAGATTCTTTCAAAAATATTTTGATTAAAACATTGTCAAAGTCTCTAGTCATTCACTCTAAAAAACGGTTTTTGCTTTTCCACAAAATTACAAGAATGTTTTCTAGAAAAAAACGTTCTTTACTTCTTGCTTAAAAAGAAGTAAACTAGCTTTTTTCTTCACATGTATCGCATTCCTAAACTCCAGTGATTTTTGGCTTTCATTTAGGAAACTTAAGCAAGGAATAATTTTCATGCATGACGCACTTCTAAGCATTTTAGCCATTCAAGAGCTTGATATTAAAATGATTCGCCTTATGCGCGTAAAGAAAGAACACCAGAAAGAACTGGCTAAAGTCCAGTCTTTAAAAAGTGACATTCGTCGAAAAGTTCAGGAAAAAGAACTCGAAATGGAAAATTTAAAAAATCAAATTCGAGATGGTGAGAACCGAATTCAAGAAATTTCTGAGCAAATCAACAAATTAGAAAATCAACAAGCTGCTGTAAAAAAAATGGATGAGTTTAATGCTCTTACCCAAGAAATGACTACAGCAAATAAAGAACGTCGATCTTTAGAACATCAGCTTAGTGATCTTATGGACAAACAGGCTGGAGGAGAAGACCTGATTGTTTCTCTCAAAGAAAGCTTGGCTTCTACAGAAAATAGCAGTAGTGTTATTGAAAAAGAAATTTTTGAAAGCATTAAAAAAATTAATGAAGAAGGTAAATCTCTACTCGAACAGCGGTCAGCATTAAAGCATACAACCAATCCTGAACTACTGAGTATTTACGAGCGTTTACTAAATAATAAAAAAGATCGAGTTGTTGTTCCTATTGAAAATCGTGTTTGCAGTGGTTGTCATATTGTTTTAACCCCTCAACACGAAAATCTCGTAAGAAAGAAAGACCGTTTAATTTTCTGTGAACACTGCTCAAGAATTCTTTACTGGCAAGAATCTCAAGCAAACGTTCAAGAAAGTTCCACAGCAAAACGTCGTCGTCGTCGTGCCGCTGTATAGATTCAATCGGAAGAGAAAGGCAACCGCTGTTTATGTTTTTTAAAGAAGCATAAAGAGAGGAAAGTCTGGACTTCACAAGAGAAGATACTGGAGAAATTCCAGGGGCCGTAAGGCTACGGAAAGTGCAACAGAAAACACTCCGCTATAAAATTTATTTTATAGACAGGCTGAAAATTCCTACTTTAGGAGTAGGAGCTATTAAGGTGACTTAATAGACATGCAAACCCTATCTGAAGCAAGAGAAAAAAGCTTTTTGTATCTGCAAATATGGAAAGATTCCTTTCCATAGGCTTTTTCGAAGTCGCTTGAGGGATCTAGTAATAGCTCCCCTAGATGAATGGTTGCCCTTTAAGATAGTCCCAAGATTATCTTATAGACAGAATCCAGCTTACCCTCTCTTCCGATATTTTTTCTTGAATCTTAAAGTAGGCCTGCCTTAGCCAAGGTATGCATATGTAATAAACCTGTCACATGCCTGTTTTCCTCATTATCTAAAACAGGAAGAACAGCTACAGGGCTATTAGTTTCCATAAGCTGCAAAGCAATAGCAATATCCGCATCCTCGGTAATAAATCGAGGATTTGGAGTCATGACTTCACTTAAAGATAAGGAAAGCACCTTTCCCCCGTGGCAAGCTAAAGAACGTCGTAAATCTCCGTCTGTAAAAATCCCTATTAAACGAAATTGCGAATTTATTACACAAACACAACCGCAGCCATAAGCAGAAATAATCTCTAAGCAAACGCCTACTTTATCTTCAGGATTACAGAAAGGCACCTCTGTTTTGGGGAACATAAAGTCCTTAACTTTACCATTAGCTTTCATGCCAATTTGCCCACTAGGATGATTATGGCCATAGGCAGATAAAGAAATACCTCGACCATGGAAAAGCAACATCGCCAAAAAATCTCCAAAGATCATCTGGCATGTTGTAGAGTTTGTAGGAATTAGATTAAAAGGATCCAATTCAGAAACAGAAGGTAATATAATAACCAGGTCCGATAGAGCTGCTAAATTAGAATAAGGAACTGAAGTAATTCCTACAATAATAACACCACGATTCTTCAAATGAGGAATAGTGTTTAGTAACTCTTGAGTTTCTCCACTCTTAGAAAATAAACAGACAAAATCTCCAGCATTCACAAGGCCAAGATCACCGTGTAATAAATCTATAGGAGAAAGAAATAAAGAACGCTCACTTAAAGACTGGAGCGTAGCTACTACTTTGCGTGCTACGCATCCACTTTTCCCTACACCAGAAAAAAATACCCACCCCGAATGGTCGAGCATTTTTTCCACTAATTGTATAGTTTCTTCAGATTGAAAAGTTTGGAAAAAAAAATTTATGGATTCTTTTTGCTTACTTAGAATGTCTTGACATACATCAGTAGAAATCATCAGAGGGTTCATTCTCAGTGCCCATTATATTAGCTATACTCTAGCTCATCGTAACAGACTCCAAACGATTTTTCAATGAGGTTAAGAACTCACTACCATAAATGCCATCCAAAACCCTATGATCAAAAGTAAGTGTAACGTAGATCATTTTGCGAATCGCTAAAGAATCATCATCACGAACGACAACACGTTTTTGTATGGTACCAATTCCTAAAATAGCAACCTCAGGATAACGTATGATAGGCATCCCAATCAAAGCCCCTGTCATTCCAAAGTTAGTCACAGTAACACTGCCTTCTTGAACTTCACTAGGATCTAGTTTATTCAAACGAGCTCGTACAGATAAATCTGCCAATGCCTTCGCAATACTTACTAAACCACGGTCTTGACAATTGTGAATGACTGGGACAACGACCCCTTCCTTATTAAGGTTAACAGCAATGCCAACATTTATAGACTTCTTCATAACAATGGTAGTCCCATCTAAAGAACCATTGAGCAGAGGAAACTGTTTTAGGGTCTGTGCTAAGCAATGTACAATAAAACTTGTGATAGTTAGTTTTACCCCATGAATATCTAAGAAACGCTGGCGTTCTCCAGCAATCAGGTTCATAAGATCCGTGACATCGACATCGACAATCAAAGATGCGTGGGGAACTTCATCTGAAGATTTACGTAAAGAGGAGGCTATTGCCTTACGCAACGGAGACATAGGAACACGACTCTCTTCCCCCTCAAAGATTTGTGAAGTCGCCACTTGTCGTACTTCTAAAATATAAGCTTCCAGATCTTGACGAGTAACTCTCCCTCCTTGCCCTGTACCAGCAATCTTTTGAAGCTTATCAAAGTCAATTCCCTCACGCTGTGCTAAACTTAAGACTGCAGGAGAAAACCAGCCTGAGGAACTTATACCCAAACATCTTTGGGACCCTGTTTCATAACCAGCTTGAGAAGATAAGGGAGTCTCTGGTGAAGCATCTTCAACCTCTATCAAGCCTAAAACATCTCCAGCAGCCACTTCGTCTCCCTCATCCACACAGAAACGAATAAGTCGACCTGCCTGCGGAGAAGCTAATTCGGTAGCAATCTTATCTGTGGATATTTCAATCACAGGCTCATCTTTAGCAACATGATCACCCAAATGTTTTAACCAACGGACAATAGACCCTCCTGAATTGGTTTCTCCTATTTTAGGGAATTGGAATTCAAATATCATGTAGCTTTACCTTCTCTGTAGTTTTAACACGTTCTTGTTTAGATTCTGGGGAAGTAAGCTCATCTTCTCGACTAGCTACATAAGTAGCGACTACAGCATCTCCAAGGATGTTCATTGGTGTACCAACAATGTCTCTTAATCGATCAATCCCAGCAAGTATCGCGATCCCCTGTATAGGCAAACCTACAGATGCCAACACAGAACCTAAAGTAATCATACCACCTCCAGGAACTCCAGCACTACCTACTGCAGAAAATGTTGCTGTCACCACTAATAATAACAGGCTACCCCAAGGTAACGGACAATTATATGCTTGAGCAATGAAAACCGCAGCCATGCCTTGAAAAATTGCCGTTCCATTCATATTTACGGTAGCCCCAAGAGGTAAAACAAAACCAGAAACTTCAGTAGAAACTCCTAAATTTTTAGAAACACAACGCATAGTTACAGGCAAGGTTGCAGAACTACTAGCCGTAGATACTGCGCAAGAAATAGCATCCATCATGGCATTAAGGAACCTCGAAAAGGACATATTACAGCCAAAACGGACAAGCCCTCCAAAAACAAATATTGCATGGAATAAGCAAGCAAGATAATAAGCAATGATAAATTTTCCTAACTGCCAAAGCACTCCTAAACCATGATTTCCTGCGATCCATGCCATGCTAGCTCCGACACCATAGGGAGCAAAATTCATAATCATGTTTACCATACGCAACATAATCTCAGAGAAACCATCAATAAAGCGTTCCACAGGACGACCACGGTCTCCAGAAAGCCTCAAAGCGATTCCTAAGAAAAGAGCAAAAATAATAATTTGTAAAATATTCCCTTCAGCGAAAGAACGCACGGGATTTGATGGAAAAATCTGAGATATTGTAGATAAAAAGTAGGTGGCGTTCTTTTTTGAATCAACATTAAGCTCCGCACTCACAAATGAAGAATCAGTAAAATCACAACCACTCCCAGGACAAAAGATCCATGCAAAACACAAACCAATGACAATGGCTACCGCCGTAGTTACTAGATATAGTCCTACACTTTTAACTCCAATTCGTCCCAATTTTTTCATATCGCTAATTGAGGCGATTCCTAAAACCATTGAGCAGAAAACTAAGGGATAGACTACCATGCTCAATAAATTTAAAAAGATGTCCCCTATAGGTTTAAAAAAGATAGCCTTATCTTCTAAAACTAAACCTAAGGTAACCCCGACAAACAATCCAATAAAGATCTTCATCCATAATTTCATCAGTTACCCCTGTTTTTATGTATTTGATCAATCATGTTCAAAAGAGAAGTCGCATTTTCCTCATTAACAGAAAGACGCATTTGCACCTTGCCTATAGGCAATAAACTTGAGTCCTCAGATAATCGAGGAAGCTTTACACTATCCTTTTCTGTACATAACAAACCCTGTCCTTGGCGCATCACCATTTGCTGACAAAAGTAATTTAATTCTTTTTTTGTTATTCCTACGTGATCAGGTAGCAAATACTTTCCCAAAACACGGATCCCTGCTTTCTTAAGCATATTTAAAAATCCTTGAGGAAATCCTAACCCACAGAAGACACCAACACGTAGGTCGCGAAGAGTTTCTTCAGAAATATGTTCTCCATTATGTGTCCAGACCACAGAAGCAATCTTAGGCACTACAGACACTCGCAAAGCATCTGAAATACTCTTCACTAAGGTCTCAGACTCTTCCCCCCCATCATTGATCACAATAGCATCGACAGTTTTCAATCTAGCAGGAAAATCCCTTAACCTACCTTTAGGGAAAAATGCATGTCCCCCAAGGGGATCCTGACCATTGACGACAGCAATTTCTATGTCTTTATGCAACTTGCGATACTGAAGACCGTCATCTAAAAGCAAAAAATCAAACTTTTCTGCAGCTTTTGCTGCCGATACTCTTCGATCTTTATGTACCCATACACAGCCCTCAGGGAGCTTTTCTGCCATTAATAAGGGCTCATCCCCTACATAGGATGCAGAATGCTCTTTCGCGTTTACAATAGTGAGTTCTTTCCTTCGGCTTGATTCACTCTTATAGCCACGCGAAAGCACACCACAGGAATACCCTTTAAGCCTCAAGGCCTCTGCCAACCACAATACCGTCGGCGTCTTTCCTGCTCCTCCAATCACAATATTGCCTACACTAATGACTGTAGCACGCACACGTAAAGGAGAGGGCAAGGGGAGCCAGTTCCAACAGGCTACTAGGCAAGAAAAACCTTTAGACAAAAGACTACCTAACTGCCCCCAACCAAGAACACCTTCAAGGCTAATGGCTAAGGTAAGACGGCGATAAAGAAAAAAGAGCGGTGAGGGAAACCGTTTTTTCATTGTTCCTCTTTTAAACTCACGAATTTCTTTGTCCGGAAAATCATGCTTGTTAAAGGAACACAATCTTCGCCGTACTACAAAGAGATCTAGTATTGCAAAACAAAAGATTAAAAATCAAGTTTACAAAGAGCAATTAAAAAATTATCTTAAAGAAAAATCAATATATTAATAGTTTTTCAAAAAACAATTTCATATATTAATTAAGCCAGCGTTGACGAACAACTTCATAAGCTACAGCAGCTACAGAGGCAGAGAGATTCAAAGAATCAGATTCCCCACACATAGGTAAAGCAATTTTCAAAAAATCTTCGCAGAACCAGTTCTTAGTTAAACCATCTTTTTCTGAACCAAATACTAGTGCTGTCGCCCCCCGATAATTTTTAGAAAAATACAATTGTTCTGCTTGTGGAGATGTTACAAAAACTTGCCAACCCTCCTGTTTTAATAGTTCTTGTACCTCAGTAATAAACAGAGAAAGAATAGGAAGAGAAAATACAGCTCCCAAAGAAGACCTCACTACATTCGGATTGTATAGATCCACAACAGGATCACATAAAATAACACCGTCTACACCGGCGCCATCAGCAATTCTTAAAATAGCCCCCAAATTGCCAGGCTTTTCTATTTGCTCAATAATAAGATAAAAAGGTTGAATGTTCCTACGTTGGGTCAAAAAATCTTCCCTGCTCCAGATCTTTTTCTGCATAACTGCAATAAAATTGTCATAATGTTCCTTAAAAGAAAGTTGAGCGAGAGTAGAATCTAAACAATATAAAACCTCTATAGAATCTTTTTTTAGTTTATTTAAAAATTCTTTTTCTTTTTCTACAAGATGTGTTCCACAAAAAACATGCTGACAGATATATCCGGCATGCAATGCCTTTTGAATCTCACGAGTTCCTTCTACCAAAAACCAGGAGCTCTTTCTACAACGAGAACGTTTTAAAGATAGAGCTTCTTTAACTCGAAAATTATGTTTTCCTATGCACTCCATTGAACAAAGCTCCCAGCAGGTAATGCTGTTTCACCTTTTCCGCAAAAACTTTCCCCACAAGACCACCCCTCTGGAATAAGATGCGTTAGGCTACGTCTTGCTATAGCTTTTAAAAATTCTGGCGTATGCCCTGGAGTGTGAGAAGTCAATAGAAAATAAGAGGCGTCCATTATAAGAAGTCGTGAACACAAGGAAAGTAAAGAAAACATGTCTTTCTCTATTTTAAAAATTTCTTTGTTAGGCCCTCGGCCATAGGTTGGAGGATCTAAAAGAATTATGTGATACCCTCTGTTTCTACGAATTTCTTTTTTTAAAAAAGATACGACATCTTCAACAACCCAAAAAATGCGTTTTTCATGAAAAACATTCTCCTCTACATTCCTTTGAGCCCAACGGACAGCTGCTTGAGAAGCATCTACATGAGTCACACGTCCCCCGCATTTCGCTGCAAAAATTGAACTTGCTCCCGTATAAGCAAAAAGGTTTAGTACCCGACAATCCCGATGTTTCTGAATAGCCGCTTCCAAAGCAGGCCAAAACCCCATATGTTCAGGAAACATGCCTAAATGGCCGAACGGGGTTTTCTTTAATAGGCAACGGACATCATAACATGAAATTACCCATTCTTCAGGAACATGCTTATAACTTTTCCAAAAGCCCTGCTCTCCCTGACGGACATACTGTACTTGTGCTTGAGACCAAAGGTGCGGGCTACTTTTTGGCCAAACAGCAACACCTGAAGGACGTATTAAAGTCACAGGACCAAAACATTCTAATTTGTTTCCATCACCACTATCCAGCAACTTATAATCCATAACCACAATTCCTCGAATAATAGTCTATGCCTGAGCCAAAATACGTTTCATCGTGTCTACCTGGACTTTTGTTGACATATCTATTTCAATATTGACTCTTTCGCCCACTCCTTTCTTTCCTAAAGTAGTCCTTTGAAGAGTTTCTGGAATCAATCCTACGGAAAAAGTAGTAAAATCTACTGAAACTATTGTCAAACTTACTCCATCAACAGCAATAAATCCCTTATCAAAAAGGTAGGGGGCAAGTTCTTTGGGGGTAAGAAAATAGTAGCGATTTTCCTTTATATCACTAATCTCTGCTGTTTCCAAAACATGTCCCGAGAGCAAGTGACCTCCAACAGACTCTCCCATTTTTAATGCAGACTCTAAGTTAACTAAGTCACCGCACTGCCTTTCTCCCAATGTCGTACAAGCTAAAGTTTCGGGAATAACATCAAAAAAGAGCCCTTTTTTATTCTGAAATTTTAAAGTCAAACAGACTCCATCTACTGCTATGCTACATCCAGGGAGCAGAACACTACTAAACACTGATGTACTCTTTACTCCTAAGGCTAGCCCTTTTCCTTGAGGCTCTAAAAAACAAACTTCACCTAACTCTTGAACAATCCCTGAAAACATCTTTCCTCTTTTAGTAATAAAAGTTTTATAACAAAAGTATTACTAGACTAGTATAGGATTTTATCTCCCCAGTAAGCAAAGTAATTTTACACATCCATTCAGCATTACAAGTTCTCAACACTTTTGTTATCGAGGATGTTTTGTATTGATTTCTTAGAAAAAATCTTTGCAACTATAGTGACTTATATTTATCCTAATTTAAAAACCTGGTTTTTCTTAGACTACCTTAACCTAGGAGGTAGCTCCCGTGCGGTGTCCTTTTTGCAATCATGGGGAGTTAAAAGTTATAGATTCAAGAAACGCTCTAGAAGCTAACGCAATAAAACGTCGCCGGGAATGTTTAAAATGTTCTCAACGTTTTACTACGTTCGAAACCGTTGAACTCACCCTACAGGTGTTAAAACGTGATGGACGTTACGAAAACTTTCAAGAATCTAAATTAATTCATGGGCTCAACGCAGCTTCCAGTCACACGCGGATTGGTCAAGACCAGGTTCACGCTATAGCTTCTAATGTTAAATCCGAACTTTTAGGCAAACAAAATAGGGAAATTTCTACCAAAGAAATTGGCGAACTAGTAATGAAACATCTAAAAAAGGCTGACATGATTGCCTATATCCGATTTGCTTGCGTTTATCGTCGATTCAAAGATGTTGGCGAGTTAATGGAAGTCTTATTGTCAGCAACTCCAGATATGGAAAAATAGTCGAATTTTATTAAGGAGAAAGATTGTGCCGTTATCAGACGAAGAAATAGAGCAGTTTAAAAAAAGACTTTTAGAAATGAAGGCTAAATTATCACATACTCTTGAAGGGAATGCCCAAGAAGTGAAAAAACCAAACGAAGCTACAGGATATTCCCAACATCAAGCAGATCAAGGTACTGATACCTTTGATCGGACGATTAGTCTAGAAGTTACCACAAAAGAATACGAACTTCTAAGACAAATTAATAGAGCATTAGAAAAAATTGATGAGTCTTCTTACGGTATTTGTGATGTAAGTGGTGAAGAGATTCCCTTAGCTAGATTGATAGCCATTCCTTACGCTACTATGACTGTCAAAGCCCAGGGGCAATTTGAAAAGGGGCTCTTATCTGGTAACTAAGTCCTATGACAACTCGCTTTCGTAGTATACTCCTAGTTATCATCTTGCTTGTTTTAACCGATTGGATTACTAAACTAGTTGTGTTATTACAATATAAAGATCTTCAAATATTAACGCACCCCACCCTATATACCCATAGTTGGGGTCGATTTTCATTTTCACTTACTCCAGTATTTAATGAAGGAGCTGCTTTTGGTCTCTTTTCAAATTATAAATATTTTCTATTCCTTTTACGTATATTTATTATTTTGGGGATTCTTGCTTATCTTTTATTTAAAAAACAATCTACCTCATCATTAACTCGAGGCGCGCTAGTTCTTCTCTGTTCAGGAGCTATAGGCAACGTTGGGGATATTGTCTTTTACGGACACGTAGTGGATTTTATTTCTTTTAATTATAAACAATGGGCATTCCCAACGTTTAACCTTGCAGACATCTTTATTTCTTCAGGCACACTGCTACTCCTTTACAAGTTTTATTTTCCTACAAAACAAATTGAAAAAAAGAGATAATAGAGGCCTCTTACTGAGGAACTTAATAATTTCTTAACTATCTTTTGGTTGTGATGAAATCTCCAATGTTATTTTTATCATTTTTTGATGATTTTTTTTGGTCTTACGTCGCCTTTATCCTTATCATTGTTCTGGGAGTCAGCTTTTCTTGGAAGTCCCGGCTTGCTCAATTTACAAAATTCTCTCAATTTTGTAGACTTTTTCATTACTACTCCCAAAATTCTAAAAAAAATGAGACTAAACAAGGAGTTCATCCCTTAAAAGTATTTTTTGCCTCTGCAGGAGGAAATATCGGCATAGGAAACGTCGTAGGAATTGTAACAGCAGCCTGTATCGGTGGGCCTGGCGCTCTTTTTTGGGTATGGATTGCTGGTATCTTCGGTTCTATTGTCAAATACTCCGAGGTGTACTTAGGTATTAAGTTCCGTACATTAGATAGTGACGGTGTCTATCAAGGCGGTCCTATGTATTTTCTGACTAGGGCTTTCAAAACTCGCGCAATTTCTGTTATTGTTGCGATTCTTCTCTGTATTTATGGAGTAGAGATCTATCAATTCTCAGTAATCACTGATAGCCTTGCTCACTGCTGGAATATTCCTAAAATTTATCCGATGCTCGGTCTGCTCTTTCTTATCTTTTACGCAGTTCAAGGAGGCCTACAACGTGTAGGGAAAATTTGTTCAATAATTCTCCCTTTCTTTATGCTTCTCTACTGCAGCCTTGCTCTCTATATTCTATTTAAAGAATTTCATACTCTCCCCCATTTACTGGCCACTGTTTTTTCCTCAGCCTTTAAAGGGCAAAGTGCCCTTGGAGGATTTGCCGGATGTACTGTCGCCACTACAATCCATCAAGGGATTTCAAGAGCCGCTTACTCTGGGGATATTGGTATAGGTTTTGACTCGATCATTCAAAGTGAAAGTTCTGCTAAAGATCCTAGTACTCAAGCCCAGCTTAGCATCGTTGGGATTGCCATAGACAACCTTATCTGTACTCTTAGCCTCCTTATGGTACTAGCCTCAGGATCTTGGTCTTTGGGACTTGAAAACGCCTCTCAAACTGTAGAACATACTCTGAATAGCTACTTTCCTATGGTTAAATTCTTCCTACCGACTTTCTTCTTTGTTACAGGGTACACAACAATCATTTCGTACTTTCTAGTAGGCAAGAAATGTGCGAAATTTCTTTACGGAAAGCCTGGAGCACAAATCTATACCCTCTATGGTTTTCTCATTCTTCCTCTGTTTTGTTTTCTTAGTCAAAATACTGCCCTCCTTATCATGTCTGTATCAGGAGCTCTCCTGCTTTGCTTCAACCTCCTTGGAGTCTTTCTCTTAAGGAAAGAAGTCGAGTTTCCAAAAAAGCCCCCTTTTCTCAAAGACACCTCATTTTCTATGGACTAAAGTCTTACCCTATTAATCTATAAGGGGATAGGATTTTTCATTTTTTAATAAAAATATTAGTTTTAGAAAAAAACACTTAATAGAAAGTAAAATAAAGAATAAAATTGTAATTAATTTTTTACTCTTTATGGATAACTACCTCCTCGGAATCTTGATCTTCTGTTGTGTTCTTCTTTCGATAGGGATGTGCACGATTTTCGTGATGACGATTTTCTTCCTACGCCACCTCAATAAAATCCTTAGAAATATCCATCGGATAACTACAATTTTAAATTTTGAAGCTAAAATCCTAACTCCTTTGATATTAGGGAAAAAGCTGCTCTGTGGATGGCTAAAAAAAAGAAAAAATCCATCTGCTCTCTCTGAAGATATTAAAAAATTCTTGGATGAGAAACAGCAGAACAGCTGGAAAAAAAATTTATGCAGAGGAATTAAATGGTGTGCGGCACTGCTATTAATTTGGAAAGTGTTTCGTAATAAAGATTAAAAAGTTGAGGGATATTATCATGTTCAAGAACAACCAGAAACCTAAGAAAACTAAGTGCAAACACTTTCGTTGGCTAAGAGGTGTTTTGTTCGGAGGATTCATAGCTACGTTATTGACATGTTTATTTACTCCAAAAAGTGGAGACCAATTACGTAAAAAAATCCTCAAAGTCAAGACCTCTAGTGCTAAAAAAAGTAGAGTTCTATTTAAAAATTCCAAACAGCATACCAAGTCATTTATAAAACAAGCTAAGTTATTGGCTAAGAATATCTCTAATGAACTTCAAGATTTCAAAAAGGGAATTCTAGACGAAAAAGATTAAAGTTTTATAGTAAGCTCTGTGAGAACTAAACGTCTTCAGAGCTTTCTCTAAAAGCAAATTAATAAAACCCTCCCTAGTGATGTTCCCTAGTTAACTTTTTATTTCCGTATATTTATTTTTGTTTTCTATGTAAGTTTAAACCTGTATGAGACTATAACTTACTAGGATTCCGATATATGAAGCAGATTCGTCTTTGGGGATTTTTATTTCTCTCTTCATTTTGTCAAGTTTCTTATCTAACAGCTAGCGACATTGTCCTTCCTCTATCAGGAACGCATTCTGGAGAGAATCCTGAACTATTTACCCTATGTAGTTCATCTTTAACAAAAACCACATATTTTCTACGGAAAGACTTTATTGCCTGCGATTTTCTAGGCAATTCTATCCATAAACCTGGAGCTGCATTCCTTAATTTACAGGGTGATCTCTTCTTTATAAACAGTACTCCATTAGGATCTCTTACATTCAAAAATATACATTTAGGAGCTCGTGGTTCTGGAGTTTTCTCAGAAGCTAATGTTACCTTCAAAGGCCTTCGTTCTCTTGTTTTTGAAAATAATGAAAGTTACGGAGGTGTAATTACTACATCTGGTGACCTTTGTTTCTCAAATAATACTAGTGTCATTTGTCAAAACAACATCAGCTATGGACCTGGGGGTGGACTACTCTTAGAAGGTAGAAAAAATAAAACTCTCTCTTTTAAAGATAATCGAGGAGCAATCTTATTTCTAAAAAACAAATCTGTGAACACAAATGAATCGCATCCCGGATACGGAGGAGCAATAAGTAGTGTAAGTCCTGGTTCGCCTATTACCTTTTCTGGAAACCAAGAGATCTCCTTTGAAGAGAATCAAGCCGAACTGGGTGGAGCCATTTATAATGATCAAGGCACTTTGACCTTTGAGAATAACTTCCAAATTACAAGCTTTACTAAAAATAGTGCTCGTTCAGGAGGAGCGATCTATAGCCGCTATTGTAACTTCTATTCACAATGGGGGGACATTTTATTTACTAAAAATAAGGCAGAAAAATTTGGTGGAGCTATCCATGCTGACTACGTTACTATAAAAGACTGCAAAGGAAGGCTTATTTTTGAAGAGAACTCAGCGACTGGTGGAGGAGCAATATCAGCCTCATGTTTTTGTGATATTAATGCTGAAGGCCCTATTCGCTTTATAAATAACCGTGGATCAGCATTAGAAGGCGGAGGCGCTATTCACTTACCTAATGGAGGATCTATATTACGCCTTCATGCAAATAAAGGAGATATCGAATTCATTGGGAATAAAGTAATATTAGATTTTAAACATACACCTATAATCACAGCTCCAGATTATAGAAATAATGCTATTACGATCCAAGGAGTGCCTCGAGAACTTTCCTTGAGTGCTAATGCAGGTTATAGGATCTGTTTTTATGACCCTATACTTTCTATGGCTGAAAGCTATAATCCCATTTATATTAACCATCAAAGATTTATAAAATCTGCGGGTGCTATTATCTTTTCAGGAGCTCGCTTATCTCCAGATGAGAAAAAAGAAAATAGGAATAAAACTTCAATTATAAACCAACCTGTACATCTTTGTTCAGGGGTTCTTTCTATAGAAGGGGGAGCTATTCTTGCTGTTCGGTCTTTCTATCAAGAGGGGGGGATCCTTGCCTTAGCACCAGGTTCTAAACTTACCACTCAAGGGAAAAACTCTGAGAAAGATAAGATTATTATCACAAAATTAGGGTTTAACTTAGAAAACCCTGACTCTACAGCTCCTGCAGAAATTCGAGCGACTGAGAAGGCTTCTATTGAAATTTCTGGACCTCCCGTGATTTACGGCCAAACGGAAGCATTCTATGAAAACCATGAACACGCCTCAAAACCCTATACTACCTCTATTATCTTATCTGCAAAAAAACTTGTTAAAACTCCTGATAGGCCAAACCAAAGTATTGAAGATCTAGTCATAACTGAGTCTGAATACACAGGATATGGCTATCAAGGTTCCTGGAAATTCTCTTGGTCTGCTGGTGATACTAAGGAAAAAAAAACGATTATAGCCTCATGGACCCCGAGTGGGAAATTTGCTCTCGATCCAAGACGACACGGATCTTTTGTCCCAACCACCCTATGGTCTACATTTGCTGGATTAAATATAGCTGATACTATGATTAACAATAATTACCTCAATAACTCAGAGGTAATCCCCATTGACCATTTCTGCATTTTCGGAGGCCCTGTCTACCAGATCATGGAGCAAAACCCTAAAGAAATTGGCAATTGTTTATTAATGCAGCATACAGGCCATAATGTCGGAGCTAAAATTCCCTTTTCTTTTAATACGATACTTAGTGTTGCATTCACTCAATTGTTTTCTTCCTCCCAACAAAATACTAAAGATAAGAGTCATGCTCAAATGCTAATAGGAACCTTATCTCTTAACAAAAGTTGGCAAGCACTATCTCTTAGATCATCTTTTAGTTACGGTGAAGATTCTCAGGTAATGAAACATGCTTTCCTCTATAAAGGAAGCTCCCGGGGTTCTTGGAGGAACTATGGTTGGACAGGATCTATTGGCATGTCTTATGCATATCCCAAAGGAATACGCTACCTAAAAATCACACCTTTTGTAGACCTCCAGTACACAAAATTAATCCAAAATCCCTTTGTAGAAACTGGTTATGACCCTCGATATTTCTCTTCTGCTGAGATGTGTAACGTATCTTTACCTATAGGTATTGCTTTAGAAATGCGCTTTATAGGGTCCCGCTCTTCAGTATTTCTCCAAGTCAGTACCTCTTATATTAAAGATTTACATAGAGTCAATCCAAAGTCATCAGCTTCCTTAGTATTCAACCATTACAAATGGGATATACAAGGAATCCCTTTAGGACGAGAAGCTCTGAACATTACCCTAAACAGTACAATTAAATATAAAATTATCTCTGCTTATCTTGGAATTTCTAGCACACAGCGAGAAGGAAGTAACCTTTCTGCTAATGCTCATGGAGGCGTTGCTCTTAGCTTCTAGAAGTTGTCGATAAAAATTAGTAAAGAAGTTTTCAAGTCAGTCGGGACTCAAACCTCTTGCTTTTTTATCCCTTGCCTAATTTATTGATCTGATTTATCTATCGCTTATCAAGTCCGCGAATATATCTGATAGGTTTTTCTCTATGAAGTGGCTACCAGCTACAGCTGTTTTTGCTGCCATGATCCCTGCATTAACTGCCTTTGGAGATCCTGCCTCTGTTGAAATAAGTACGGGACAAACCGGAACAGGGAATCCTACAAGTGATGCTGCTTTAACTAATTTTACTCAGACTTCAACAGAAAGTGATGGAACTACATATACTATTGTAGGTGATATCACGTTCTCTACATTTACTAATATTCCCCTACCCACAACTCAAGATAGTGGCTCTAGTTCTGATGGAAGCACTGGTGGGAGTACTAGTGGACCAACTTCGGTAATCCTATCAACTCATTCTGAATCGGATTCTAATTTTAGAAAAGACAGTTTCCTAATTTCGCATCATCCGCTCACTCATTCAGCTCCAGACACCCTGACTCCTGCATTTGCTTCCTCTTCGAGCAGTGGTTCTGCGCCAGGATCTTCAACACCTGTTCCTGATCCAAAAGGAGGTGCTGCTTTTTATAGCAACCAGCCTAATGGAACTTTGACCTTCACGACAGATTCAGGAAATCCTGGTTCTTTGACGCTTAAAGATCTTAAGATGACAGGAGAAGGAGCAGCTATTTACTCTAAGGGTCCTCTAGTATTTACTAACCTAAAAAATCTAACTTTTTCAGGAAATCAAGCTCAGCAAAGCGGGGGTGCTGCCTATACTGAAGGGACGTTCACAGCGCAAGCAATTGTTAACGCAGTCACCTTGACTAACAACACTTCTGCAGGACAAGGAGGTGCTCTCTATGTTAAAGGTACTGCGTTATTTAATGCCTTGGACAGTCTCAAATTTGAAAAAAATACTTCTGAACAAGCTGGTGGAGGAATCTATACTGAGTCCACATTAACTATCTCTAATATAACAAAATCTATTGAATTTATTGCCAACACGGCTACTGTCCCAGCTCCACCCCCAGAGCCAACACCTCCCCCAGTTCCATCAACTCGGATTTCTGCACTCACAGATATTATAACAACAAATATCTCTAGATCAACAAATGTAAGAGCAGCCTCATCACCAGTAGTTGTTCCTAAAAACTCGACACCAACGCTCACTCAGGAGACAGCAGGAAATGGCGGGGCTATCTATGCCAAACAAGCTGTTCTTATCTCTACATATAAGGATCTCAGTTTCAAGTCTAATTCCGCATCAGTGGATCCGACTATTACAGTCCCTAGTGATGTTGTTGGACAATCTGGAGGAGCAATCTTTAGTGACAATTCTGTACAAATCGAAAAGTGTACAGGAACAACAATATTCAGTGGTAACAAAGCCAACCAATCAGGTGGAGGAATTTATGCTAAAGGATCTGTCACTCTAGAAGATCTAGCTACCCTTGAGATGACGACTAACATCTGTCAAGGGAAAGGGGGAGCTATTTACACTGACCAAAATTTAACTATCAATAAGGGAACTCTACTTACTAGGTTTGCTGGGAACACATCCACGGAATGTGGTGGTGCAATTTTCACTGCAGGAGATATTATTCTCTCTAACCTTGTCGAAGTGCGCTTTAATAAAAATAAAACAGGAAATTATTCTAATCCTATTAATAAAACGAGCGTTAGCTCAGCCCCTATAGTCTCTAGACCTATAATTACTGGATCTACTGGTGGTTCCCCTAAAGCGTCACCTCCAATAGATCAAGCCAAAGGAGGTGCTTTATATAGTACTAAAGGGTGCACAGTCTCGGGCATCACATCAATGTTACTGTTTGAGAATAATGAATGCCAAAATATGGGAGGAGGCGCTTATATTACTACGGCATTTCAGTGTTCCAATTCTCATCGACTTCAGTTCACTATTAATAAAGCATCTGATGAAGGCGGTGGTCTTTACTGTGGAGATGACGTAACACTGACAAATCTCACAGGAAAAACACTATTTCAAGGGAATACCAGTGGAAAAAGTGGTGGAGGTCTCTCTTTAGCTGCGGGAAAATCTCTGATTATGGAAAATTTAGAGAGCTTTTATTTAGATGGAAATACAGCTACAGAAAATGGCGGTGGTGCGAATATCCCTAATAAAGTCTCCCTCAATTTTACATACAATCCTCCTGCCGGTGAATCTCCGCCTATTCAAAATCCAGTTTACGGAGAAGCTATAATTACTGGAAATACAGCGACGAAAAGTGGAGGTGGCATTTACACTAAAAATGCTAGCTTTTCCAATTTATCCACTGTAACTTTTGATAAAAATATTTCTTCAGAAAATGGTGGTGGCTTATTAACCCAAACAGACACAGATAAAATAGACTGTTCTTTCATCTATATTACCAATGTCAATGTTACTAATAACAGTGCTACAGGTACTGGTGGAGGCATTTCTGGACAAAAAGCGCACTTTGATCGCATTGACAATTTAATAATGGGAGGCAATCAAGCTAAGAAAGGAGGAGCAATATATCTTAATGATTCCCTAACTATTGAAAAGGTTGTTACAGGTTCGATTTCAACAAATACAGCTACAGAAAGTGGGGGTGGCATCTATGCAAAAGATGTTACACTGCAAGCTCTTCCTGGAAGCTTTACTATTGCTGATAATAAAGTTGAAACTAATGTTACTACTGCTAGCTCTACCCCATTATGCGGAGGAGGAGTTTATTCAAGTGGATCTACGACATTAAACAACATATCAGGGGTACTCGCTATCACAGGAAACTCTGTTTCTAATACAGGGACAACCCAGGATGTAGATATACAAGGTGGAGGCATCTACGCAGCTACTGCTTTTACTTTAAACCAATGTTCTATGCCAGTGACATTTGACAATAACTCTGCAACCACTAAAAAAATCACAACAACAAAACAGATTGCTGGTGGTGCTATCTATTCTCCTACAGTGACGATCAAAAATAATTCTCAACCCATAACTTTCTCAAATAACACAGCAAAATCAGAAGCAACAACTGCGGCAACTACAGGAAATAAAGATAGCTGTGGCGGTGCTATTGGGGCTACATCAGTTACTTTATCAAATAATCCTTCATTAACATTTCTAGGAAATTACGCAGAAACTGGAGGAGGAATTGGTTGTATCAACGGTTCTGGTGGCTCCCCAGTCAATAAAATCTCACTTACAGGGAATAATTTTGTCCTATTTCAAAATAATTCTGCATTAAACTACGGCGGAGCTCTTTATGGAACGACTATTGAGATTTCTGATACAAATGCTTCTTTTGTTAATAATATGTCGCTAAATCGTGGCGGCGCTATTTACGGAGCAACAATCAAACTGCCAAATACAACTGCCTCTTTTGTTGATAATACATCACAAAATGATGGCAGTGCTATTTGTTGCTCTGTAAGTCTTAATCTTTCAGCACAATCACAAATTGTTTTCGAAAATAATAAAGTATTAGCACCGGCAACAACAAGGGGAACATCTATAAATAATTTGGGAGCTGCAATTTACGGAAATAACGATGCAGCTGATGTCACTATATCGTTAGCAGCTCTGAACGGGAATATTCTATTCAAAAACAACCAATGCGTTACAGTTGACCAATACTGCAGCATTGGAGGGAACGTAAAATTCACTAAAATAGAGGCGGCAGCAGGAAAAACCATAGCTTTCTATGATGCAGTTAATGTTGCAACAAAGGAAGCAAATGCTCAAGCACTCACTTTGAACTCAGAAGCCACTAGTACAGGTACAATTCTATTTTCTGGTGAACTTCATGAACATAAATCCTATATTCCTCAAAAAATCACGTTTGCACATGGGAATTTAATTTTAGATAAAAATGCGGAGCTCAGCGTAGTTTCTTTTACACAATCTCCAGGAACTACAGTAACTATGGGACCAGGATCTGTACTATCTAATCATACTAAGGAAGGGGGCGGAATTTCTTTGAACAACGTTAAAATTGATTTTAGCGAACTCGTTCCCCAAAAAGATATGCTGCCCGCCTCAGTCTCTCCGCCAACTCTTAGATTAGTATCCAGGACTCCTGTAAACAACTCTGATAAGATTGATATCACTGGGACAATTACTCTTTCAGATCCCAATGGTAATTTGTATCAAAATTCTTATCTTGGCGAAAATCGTGAAGTAACTCTTTTCAATATAGATAATAAAGGAGGAGGAGCAGTCACAGCTAACAACGTAACACTGCAAGGAGATCTAGGAGCTAAAAAAGGATATTTAGGAACCTGGAACTTAGATCCCACTTCTTCAGCCTCAAAAATTATTTTAAAATGGACTTTTGATAAATATCTCCGCTGGGAATACATTCCTAGAGATAACCATTTCTATATTAACTCTATTTGGGGAGCTCAGAATTCGTTAGTGACGGTAAAGCAAGGTATCTTAGGGAACATGTTGAACAATGCAAGATTTGAAGATACTGCTTTCAATAACTTCTGGGCCTCTGCTATAGGTTCCTTCCTTAGAAAAAAAGCATCGCAAGATTCTGACCCATTTACCTATCACGGTAGAGGATATACTGCTGCTATAGATGCCAAACCTCGTCAAGAGTTTATTTTAGGTGCTGCCTTCAGCCAAGTTTTCGGTCACTCTTATTCTCCATATTACCTTGACAACTATAAACACAAAGGGTCAGGTCACTCCACACAAGCTTCTCTCTATGCTGGAAATATTTTCTATTTGCCAGGACTACGGTCCAAACCGATCGCATTACAAAGTGTGGCGACTTATGGTTATATGCAGCACGATACTACAACCTATTACCCCTCAATTGAAGAAAAAAATACCGCGAACTGGGATAGCATTGCCTGGTTGTTTGATCTACGTTTAAGTTTAGATCTAAGAGAGCCAAAACCTCAGTCCGTAGCAAGGTTCACGTGCTATGCAGAAGCCGAATATACAAGAATTCGGCAGGAAAAGTTCACAGAACTAGACTATGATCCCAGATTTTTTTCAGCATGCTCCTATGATAATCTAGTCATTCCTATTGGAGTCTCTGTGGATGGGGCAATATCCTCTCACACGATTATTATATATAACAAGCTATCAGCTGCCTACCTTCCTGTGATCTATAGAAAGAATCCGAAAGCAACTTATGAAACTCTCTCTACGAAAGAGAAAGGACAAGTTATGAATGTTCTCCCTACTAGAAATGCGGGTCGTGCGGAAGTAAGTTCTCAAATTTACCTGGGAAGTTACTGGACACTATACGGAACATATACAATAGATGCCTCGACAAATACCCTAGTTCAAATGGCTAATGGAGGTATGCGGTTTATTTTCTAAGACTTTAAAGATACGGAGAGAGTGGGATTCGAACCCACGGTACGCGTTAACGCACACACGCTTTCCAAGCGTGCTCCTTAAGCCACTCGGACATCTCTCCATAAGTATAGATTCTCCTAGCTCAAAGGCTTCCCGAGAAGATATCTTAACCTTTCTATTTTTATCAAGAGCCGTATTACTATGAGAATTTTTTACAAAGATCTCTGATTCCTCGATATTCCTTCTTTATTAAAATTACCTCGCAATAGAATAATGGATCGTCTTGTTAAACTGCTTTTATTATGCATAAAGTAATAGTTTTCGTTTTCTTTATCCTATGTTCGTTAAAAAGCTACGGGCATCATGCGATAGATAAGCCTCATATTCTTGTCAGCATCGCCCCCTATAAGTTCCTCGTTGAACAGATTGCTGAAGACACCTGCTTTGTCTATACTATAGTTACGAATCACTACGATCCCCATAGCTATGAACTCCCTCCAAGACAAATCAAAAGTTTACAACAGGGAGACCTCTGGTTCCGGATAGGGGAAGCTTTTGAGAAAACCTGCGAAAAGAACCTAACCTGCGAACAAGTAGACCTCTCCAAAAACGTCTCCTTAATTCAAGAAAAATCTTGCTGTAATAAGCATACAACAAACTACGATACCCATATCTGGTTAAGTCCTACAAATCTTAAAATCCAAGTCGAGACTATTGTCACTACTCTAAGCAGCAAATATCCTAAATACGCTTCTCAATACCAAAGGAACGGAACTAAGCTCCTTTCAATCTTAGATGAACTAGATCAAGAAGTTCGCATTCTTACCTCAAAAGCTAAACAACGCCATATTTTAGTTTCTCACGGTGCCTTTGGATATTTTTGCCGTGATTATAATTTCTCTCAACACACTCTAGAGAAAAGCAGCCATGTCGACCCCTCTCCTAAAGATGTGGCCCGTATATTTCACGAGATCGAACATTATAAAATTTCTTCTGTAATTCTTCTTGAATATGCTGGCAGACGTAGCAGCGCTATGCTTGCGAAACGTTTTCATATGCATACTGTGAATTTAGATCCCTATGCAGAAAATGTAATTCTAAACTTAAAAACTATAGCGACTACTTTTTCTAGTTTATGACAATACGAATTCTTGCTGAAAACCTAGCATTCCGTTACGGAAGCAAAGGACCTAATATCATTAACGATGTCTCTTTTTCTGTTTATGACGGTGATTTTATAGGAATCATCGGGCCTAATGGAGGAGGGAAAAGTACCCTAACTATGTTAATTCTAGGCTTACTCAGCCCTACCTTAGGATCTTTAAAGACTTTCCCTTCTTCTGATTACACAGATAAACGAGCAAGTTCTATGATAGGTTGGGTCCCCCAGTACTTTGCCTACGATCCTTCTTTTCCTATTTCTGTAAAAGACGTTGTACTCTCAGGAAGACTATCTCAACTCTCTTGGTATGGAAAGTATAAAAAGAGAGATTTTGAAGCTGTAGACGAAGCCTTAGATCTCGTAGGGCTTTCCAAATATCATGATCAATGTTTTGCCCAACTCTCTGGAGGGCAAATTCAGAGGGTACTCCTAGCAAGAGCTTTAGCCTCCTATCCTGAAATTCTGGTTCTAGATGAACCAACAACAAATATTGATCCCGATAACCAACAAAGAATTTTAAACATTCTTAAAAAGCTCAATAGTACCTGCACCATTCTGATGGTAACGCATGACCTTCACCATACGACAAATTATTTTAAAAAAGTGTTTTATATGAATAAAACTTTGACATCTTTAACAGACACCTCAACACTAACTGATCAATTCTGTTGTCATCCCCAAAAGAATAAGGAACACTCATGCTCTCTTCTCTAATTGGTGATTCGTTTCCCCTTCTTATTTTACTTCCTACATTCCTAGCAGCTTTAGGAGCCTCTATAGCTGGTGGTATTGTAGGAACGTATATCGTTATAAAACGCATTGTCTCGATTAGTGGTAGTGTATCCCATGGAATCCTAGGAGGGATTGGTTTAACCTTATGGGTACAGTACCAACTACATCTTTCTTTTTTCCCTATGTACGGTGCAGTTATTGGAGCGGTCTTGCTAGCACTTTGCATTGGCAAGATTCACTTAAAATACCAAGAAAGGGAAGATTCTTTAATTGCTATGATCTGGTCTGTGGGGATGGCTGTTGGAATTATATTTATTTCTAGACTGCCGTCTTTTAACGGAGAAATCATTAACTTCCTATTCGGAAATATTCTTTGGGTAACATCCTCCGATCTTTACAACTTAGGAATTTTCGATCTTATCGTCTTAGGGATTGTTGTGCTTTGCCACACCCGCTTTCTAGCTCTTTGTTTCGACGAAAAGTACATGGCTTTAAATCGGTGTTCCGTACAGATGTGGTACTTCCTCCTTCTGATTCTTACCGCAATTACTATTGTTATGTTAATTTATGTTATGGGAACCATTTTGATGCTTAGCATGTTAGTCCTTCCTGTTACTATAGCTTGCAGATTTTCCTACAAGATGACCCGGATTATGGTTATTGCTGTGCTATTAAATATTCTTTGTTCTTTCTCAGGAATTTACATCGCTTATTTTTTAGACTTTCCCGTAGGCCCTACAATATCATTACTCATGGGAATTGGTTATACCGCGAGTCTTTGCGTAAAGAAGCCTTGCAACCCATCAATACCCTCTCCTGTGAGTCCCGAAATCAAAACAAATGTATAACCAGGAAAGTGTTTCTGAAAACCTTGAAGACACTCTTGCTGCTCGTCTGGGAGAAGATTATCAATTTTATTTAAAGCCACAACCATATCTTTCTTTTTAAAATCTGGCTGATACGAGTGAAGCTCATGGAGCAATGTTTGAAAATCGTATTCAGGAGAGTTTCTTTCTCTTCCTGAGACGTCAATGACAAACAAAAGTAAAAGAGTTCTTTCAATATGACGTAGAAAATCTAGTCCTAAGCCTTTATTTTGATGAGCACCCTCAATAATTCCTGGAATATCAGCAATAATCCAAGGTGGTTGATAGAGACGATCCTTACAAAAAACAAGGCCTAAAGAAGGAACTAGGGTTGTGAAGGGATAAGCTCCGACTTTAACTTCCATATGAGCGAGGGTATTAAACAATGTAGATTTTCCAGCATTAGGAAAACCTACTAAACCAATATCAGCAATTAACTTAAGTTCTAGATCAACCTGACGTATTTCTCCAACTTTTCCTGGGGTAGCTTTTGTAGGTGCACGGTTTACTGAAGTTTTAAAGAAGGTGTTTCCTTTACCTCCACGTCCTCCTTGACTAATTAATAAACGATCCCCATCTGTAGTAAAGTCGTGGAGAATCTCCCGAGTTTCTACATCACGAAGGAGAGTTCCTATAGGCACAGCAACAATGAGGTCTTTACCACTACGTCCTGTACGGTTATTCGTAGCTCCTGACTGACCGTCAGGTGCCTTTAAAACACGAATATTCCTATAAGCTTCGAAAGAATATACGTTACTGGTTGCCTCTATGATTATAGAGCCACCGTTGCCACCATTACCACCGTAGGGTCCTCCTTTAGGCAGGTACTTTTCCTTTCGCCAGGCAACAACACCATTACCACCTTTTCCAGCACGCAATTCTAAGGTAATTTGATCTACAAACATGAATACGTTTTTATCCTTCCTAAAAAAAAAGCTCGGTTTTATGCGAGAGCAGAAAACTGAGCTTTCTTAATGTTACTGAAAAATCGGAAGCAAGAATCTAAAGTTGCTCAGGAACAACAGAAATATAGGTACGATTTGTTTTTTTCATTACTACGATGCCGTCAACTAAAGCAAATAGGGTATCATCACGACCACGACCTACATTTTGTGCGGGATTCCATCGGGTTCCTCTCTGGCGAACAAGAATACTTCCAGTAGAAACTTTCTGTCCAGCACCTACTTTAACCCCGAGGCGCTTTGACTTTGAATCTCTGCCGTTTCGGCTTGCTCCCTGTCCTTTCTTATGTGCCATAACTCAAAACTCTCTAGCTGCTTTTTATATTACCAACTCACAGATCTTAACACGAAGATACTTCTGACGATGTCCATGCTTACGGTGATAATT